>JAGWBQ010000004.1 GCA_021295815.1 Gemmatimonadota bacterium
AGAAGGCCGTCGGTCCCGAGATCGGTCAGGGCCAGGAGGTGGCGCGGCGCGGCTGCGAAGCTCCCGGCCGACGTAGGCGGATCGGTCACAGGATGTAGCGGCGGAGATCCTCGTCTTCCGATATGCTCGCGAGCTGCCTGCGTACGAATTCCCGATCGATGGCTATGCCTCCTTCCGGTCCTTCGGGGAGCTCGAAGAGCACATCTTCCAGCAGCGTGGTCATCACCGTGTGAAGCCTGCGGGCGCCGATGTTCTCCAGGCGCTCGTTCAACCTGGTCGCGATCCGGGAGATCTCTTCGATGGCGCCGTCGGTGAAGGTGACCTCGGATCCGTCCGCTTCGATGAGCGCGGCATACTGCTTCGACAGAGCGTTCTCCGGCTCGGTGAGTATCCGAACGAAATCCTCTTCGGAGAGCGATCGCAGCTCGACCCGCACCGGGAAGCGTCCCTGGAGCTCGGGGATGAGATCCGAGGGCTTCGAGAGGTGGAAGGCGCCAGCGGCGATGAAGAGAATGTGGTCGGTGCGCACCAGACCGTACTTGGTGGTGACCGCGCAGCCCTCGACCACGGGAAGGAGGTCGCGTTGCACGCCTTCCCGGCTCACTGCAGGGCCCCGTTCGTCGCGCGATCCCGCCACCTTGTCGATTTCGTCGAGAAAGACTATCCCGGTATCCTCCACTCGGTAGAGCGCGTCGTTCACGACCTCGTCCATGTCGACGAGCTTGTCGAGCTCGTCCTGCATCAGCAGGCGTCGAGCCTCGGCCACCGTCACCTTTCGACGTTTGGTCCGCTTGGGCAGGAGGTCCTGGAGCATGTCGCTCATGCCGTGATCCATCGAGGGGTCGCTCCCGCCGAGCGGGATCATCATCCCCTGGATGTTGGGCGCCTGGGAGATCTCCAGTTCGACCTCGCGATCCTCGAGCTTTCCTTCGTCGAGGAGCTTCCGCATCTTCTCTCGCGTCCGCTGTCTGCGTCCGTCGGTATCGCCCTGAGGTTCCGTATCGCCCACCGGGTTGGTGACGAAGACCCGCGGAGTCGTCGTCCGGCGCGTCGGCGCCGGACTCAACGGCTCCGGCAGCAGGAGGTTCAGAAGCTGCTCGGTGACGTTGCTCTCGGCCACCCCCTGCATCATCTCCTCGCGTTCACTGCGTACCAGCGATATGGCGATGTCGACGAGATCGCGGATCATCGACTCGACGTCCCGCCCCACGTACCCGACCTCGGTGAATTTGGATGCCTCGACCTTGACGAAAGGAGCCTCCGCCAGCCGGGCGAGTCGGCGCGAAATCTCGGTCTTCCCGACGCCGGTGGGTCCTATGAGGATGAGGTTGTTCGGCGCGATCTCCTGACGCATCTCCTCGGCTACGCGCTGTCTGCGCCAACGATTGCGCATGACGATAGCGACCGCCTTCTTCGCGGCGGCCTGGCCGATGATGTACTTGTCAAGCTCCTCGACTATCTGGCGGGGTGTGAGCTCGTCGACCCAGGGCTCGGTCTCGGCATCGGGCTCGAGCCCCGCCTCTCCGTCGGGCACGAGCTCCGGCCGTTCCGCGCTCACGATTCCTCCGCGGCGCTCGCCGTCGGAGCGGCATCGAGCTCCAGAACCACTATGTCCCTGTTGGTATAGATGCAGATATCTCCGGTAATCTCTAAGGCCGAGCGCACGATCTCGGCGGGAGTCAGGTCCGAGTGCGCCCTGAGCGCCCGCGCCGCAGCGAGAGCGAAGCCGCTGCCCGAGCCTATCGCCAGCACGTCGTCGTCGGGTTCGATCACGTCTCCGGTTCCGCTGACCAGGAAGAGGTGTTCGCGGTCGGCGACGGCGATAAGGGCGTCCAGCCGGCGCAGATAACGGTCGGTGCGCCAGTCCCGGGCCAGTTCCACAACGGCTCGCGAGAGGTTGGCGGGGTGGCGTTCGAGCTTCTCCTCGAGCCGTTCGAAAAGGGTGAAGGCGTCAGCGACCGCGCCCGCGAATCCGGCCAGCACCTTGCCGTCTCTGAGCTCGCGCACTTTGCGCGCGCTGCCTTTGACGACGGTATCGGCCATCGTTACCTGTCCGTCGCCGCCCATCGCCACCCTGCTCCGATTCCTCACCGCCAGCACCGTTGTGGACCGTGTCCGGGCGGTGCCGTCGGACATTTTCTCCATGTCGATCATGGCTAAAGCTAGCGAGGTTCGGCGACCGACAGTCCGTGGACAATCTCACGCGAGCACCGAAGGCGACGAAGCGCCGCGCCGGCCGCGGGGACGGACCTCTCTCACCGGGCTCGCGGGTGAGCGTCGAGGTAGGCCGCCCTGACCTTAGTCCGTGATATGTGCGTGTAGTCCTTGGTGGTCGAGAGCGACACGTGGCCGAGGAGCTCCTTCACTACCAGAAGGCTTGCACCGGCGTCGAGCAGGTGGGTGGCGAAGGAGTGGCGGAGCGCGTGAGCGGAGAGGCCGCGGGCCCCCGCCGAACATTCGAAGATACGCTTCACCGCGATCTGGATGGAGCGACGCGAGAGGCGCCGGCCCGCGCGGTTCACGAGCAGAGCGGACTCGCCCGGAACGACCGCCTCCAACCGGGCCGGGAGGTAGCGGTCGATGGCGACGGCGGCGGCGTCGGTTACCGGTACGATCCGTTCCTTACCGCCCTTGCCGAGCACGACGGCGCTTTTCGCCCGCCGGTGGATGCCGGTCAGATCGAGGCCGTGGAGCTCCGCCAGACGGATGCCGCTGCCGTAGAGCATCTCGATTATCACCAGATCGCGCAGGGCCGAAAGGGAGCCGTCGGCGGATCGGGCCTCGGCGAATTCGCAGACAGTCCGGGCTTCACCGGTGTTCAGGTGATCCGCGAGCTTGCGGGTGTGGCGGGGCGGCCGAACCCGCGCCGCAGGACTGTCGGTCACGACACCCTCGGCTTCCAGGAATCGGTAGAACGTCCTGAGGGCCGCCACCTTGCGGGCGATCGTGCGGCGCGAAAGCCCTCTGCGCCTGAGCCAGCCCATGAAGCCGCGGACGGCCAGGCGATCAATGGCGGCGTTCGACCATCCCCAGCTCGCCTCTCCCAGGTGCTCGGTAAGGAATTTCTCCATTTGCCTGAGATCGCTTCGGTAAGCCTTGACGGTATTCGGAGAAAGACCGCGTTCCTCGGTTATCTGGCGCAGGAAGGCGCGGAGGTGACGCTCCCGGCGAGGTGCAGGAGCTGCGGTGGATCTGGAGGCCCCCGCCGATTTCCGGGTCGGACTCACGATGCGGCCGGAAGGCTCACGCCGTCGAGCCAGACCTGAAAGTCCCGCTGCGCTCGCTCCGAGAGCAGCTTGCGTCGGACCGACTTGCCGCGCACCCGCTTGGCGAGCGGATCCACTAGCCCCCAGTTGGAGTTCATCGGCTGGAAGTTGGTCTCGTCCGCCTCGCGGAGATAGCGGCAGAGCCCGCCGATCATGGTTGTGGGCGGCGGAAAGGTCGGCTCCCGGCCGGCGAGAATGCGGGAAAGGTTGATCCCCGCCATCATTCCGCTCGTGGCCGACTCCGTGTAGCCCTCCACCCCGGTCAGCTGTCCGGCGAAGAGGAGGTGGTGGCGGTCGGGCGGGGACCCCCAGGAGGTCAGGGATCGGGGGGAGTTGACGTATATGTTGCGATGGATCGACCCCCAGCGCAGGAACTCGGCGTCGGCCAGACCGGGAATGGCTGCGAAAATGCGTCGCTGTTCGCCGATGCGGAGGCGAGTCTGGAATCCGACCAGGTTCCACATCTGACCCCAACGGTCCTCTCGGCGCAACTGGACGACCGCCCAGGGACGTTCGTCGTTCCGGGGATCGGTCAGGCCTATCGGCTTCATCGGGCCGAAGCGAAGGGTGTCGCGGCCGCGCGCCGCCATGACCTCGACCGGCAGGCAGCCCTCGAAGTACGGCACTTCGTCCCAGTCGTGGCCGGCGTGAGCTTCGCCTGCCCTGAGCTCGTCGACGAAGCTCTCGTACTCGTCCCTGTTCATGGGACAGTTCAGGTAGTCGTCGTCCTCGCCGTAGCGACCTGCGGCGAAGATGACGGAATCGTCGAGTCCGTCGCGGTGGACAATGGGGGCGATGGCGTCGAAGAACGCGAGCCCCGAATCGCCGAGCATCTCCCGGATCGAGCTCGCGAGGGGACCCGAGGTCAACGGACCGGTGGCCACGATCATAGGTCCGTCGGGAATGGAGGTCACCTCCCGGCGGATCACCTCGACGCCTGGCGCGCCTTCCACCGCGGCGGTCATTGCTTCGGCGAAGATACGTCGATCCACGGCCAGGGCCGATCCGGCCCTGACCCGGGCGCTCTCGGCGGAACGGAGCAGGACCGAACCCAGGCCGCGCATCTCGTACTTGAGCTGACCGTGAGCGTTGGCGGGATCTTCGCTCTTGAAGGAGTTGGTGCAGACCAGCTCACCGAGAAGATCGGTCCGATGCGCCTCGGTGCCGACCAGCGGGCGCATCTCGAAGAGCTCGACTCGATGGCCGCGCGCCGCCAGTTGGAGCGCCGCTTCGCAACCGGCCAGCCCTCCGCCCACCACGGCAACCGGCGGACGCTTTCCGGGCGACCCACCGGCATGGACCGTCGGCGGGTCCGAGCTGGTCGCTCCGGCGTGCGGAATCGTTCCCGCCGATCCCGCCGTCGGGCTTTCTTTGGCCGGTCCGTCGCATTCGGGCATCGCAGACAGTCCGGTCAGGTCCTGCCTCGGGTCCTTTTCCGGCGGCCTTTCGGTATTCCCTTTCGCTTCGGGGCGCTGGCCTTGGCCGCCAGAAGGCTTACGGCGGCGTCGAGGTCGATGTCCGTGACTTCCCGACCTTTAGGCACGCTGGCGTTGATCCTGCCGTCGGTGACGTACGGGCCGTAGCGACCGTCCAGGATATTGACCTGCTTACCGGACTCGGGATGGGCGCCCAGCTCGCGAAGCGGCTTGCGAGGCCCCTGCCTGCCTTTCCTGAGCTTTGTTCTTGCGCCATCGACCAACGCCACGGCCTCGCCCAGCCCCACCGTCCAGACGCTGTCCACGTCGGGCAGGTCGGCGTAGCTCCTCTCGCACCGCACCTTGGGACGCCCTCGCCAAAGACCGGCTTCCACCGCTGCGCCCAACACCGGATGCGGCCCCAGCTCGCGGGGGAGCCTAAGCATGCGCAGCGCCAGATCGAGGTCCACATCGGCCGGATCGACGCCCTCGGGAATGCTCGCCCTCTGCGGCTTTCCGTTCTCGCCGGCAGCCTCGATGTAGGGACCGTAGCGCCCCGCCTTCCTGCGGACGGTCCGCCCTGTTTCCGGGTCCCTGCCCAGGAGACTGTCCGCCGCGTTGAGCAGCGCCAGCGCCTCGTCCAGCGTGACCTCCCAGATGGCCTCGAAAGAGGGCAGGTCGGCGTATATGGTGCCGCACCTCACGTACGGCCCCACCCGCCCCGCTCCCGCGACGACGCTGTCGCCGGAAGCGGCGTCGGTCCCCAAATGCAATGGCAGCTCGAATATTCGAACCGACTGTTCCGTGTCGAGGCTGAACGGGTCGATGCCCTGCGGAACCGAAGCCTTCTTGGTCTGAGCTCCCTGATCTTCCATGGTGAGAAAGGGACCGAACCGTCCGAGATGCAGGGTGATAACCTCCTTGGTATCCGGATGCTCACCGACCCTCATGCCGTCGTCGAGCTGGCGCTTGAAGGGTGGGTAGAAGCGTTCCAGCACCTCGTGCCACTCCTCCTGGCCGGCTTCGATCAGGTCCAGAGTGTCCTCCATCCGACTCGTGAACTCGACGTCGAAAGTGTCGGGAAGAACCCTTACCAGCAGCTTGCCCACGAACTCTCCGTCTTCCGTTATCGTGAAGCGACGCTGCTGGAGAGTCACGTAGCCCACCGTCACTATCCGGGAGAGGATTTGCGCGTAGGTGGAGGGGCGTCCGATGCCGACTTCCTCCATCTTCTTGACTAGGCCGGCCTCGGAATAGCGCGGCGGCGGCTGAGTGAAGTGCTGCCTGGGCTCGACGTCGGTAAGCTCGGCCACGCTCTTCTCTTCGAGCGGTGGAAGGGGCTGCACGTCGCCCAGCGTGCGGTGGTCGCCGCTCTCGGTGCGCTCGACGTAGAGTCGGGTGTAACCGTCGAAGCGGAGGACCGATCCCGAGGACCGGAAGAGGTAGCGGTTCTTCGGCCGCCTCACATCGAAGTCGGCGGTGGTGGTGTCGTAGACCGCCGGATTCATCTGGCTCGCCACGAAGCGCTTCCAGATCATCTCGTACAGTCCTGCGTGCGCGGCGTCGAGATGGTGGCGCACCTCGTCCGGATGGATGTCCACGCGAGTCGGACGGATGGCTTCATGCGCGTCCTGAGCCTGACTCTTCCTGTTGCTTCCGAAGTGGCGAGGCTTGGAGGGGACGTAGCTGTCGCCCATCTCGGACCGCACCCAGCCTCGGGCGTCGCTCACGGCCTCGAGCGAGACCCGGGTGGAGTCGGTGCGCATGTAGGTGATGAGACCGACTCGACCGCGCGAGCCAACCGGCAGACCGTCGTAGAGCTCCTGGGCGAGCCTCATCGTGCGCTTGACCGGGAGGCGGAAGCGCTTGGCGGCCTGCTGCTGGAGAGTTGAAGTGGTGAACGGCGGAGGTGCGTTCTTGCGCTTCCGTCTCTGGCGGAGCGCGGTCACCGTCATGGAGTCGAGGACGAGCTCGTCCAAGACCTCCTTCGCCGCCTTCTCGTCGGCGAGCTCCACCTTCTTCCGGTTGACGTGGTGGAGCCGGGCGATGAACGCCTCGCCCTTGAAGCGCAGGTGTGCCGTTATCGACCAGTACTCCTGCTCCACGAAGCGCCTGATTTCGTCTTCGCGCTCGTAGATGAGCCGAAGAGCTACCGTCTGCACCCGACCGGCGGATTTTCCCTTGGGCAGGCGACGGCTCACCAGGTAGCCGACCAGACGATCGAGAAGGCGTCGCGCCTGCTGGGCGTGGACACGGTCGAAGTCGATCTCGCTCGGGGAGGCGACGGCCTCCTTCACGGCTCTGCTGGTGACCTCGCGGAACCGGACCCGTCCGAAGCGAGAGGGGTCGCGATCGTAGCCCAGAAGCTGGGCCACATGGTAGGCGATGGCTTCGCCCTCCCGATCTGGGTCGGTGGCGAGAAGGATGCGTTCGGCGTTCTTGGCTCGCCGTCGCATCTCGCGCACGACCTTCTCCTTGCCCTCGACGACGCGGTAGGTCGGCTTGAAGCCTTTCTCGACATCGACCGCCAGAGACGCCTTGGGCAGATCCTGCACGTGTCCCACGGACGCGGTAATGTCGAAGCCGTTTCCGAGATACCTGCTCAAGGTGGTCGCCTTTGCGGGCGATTCTACGATTACGAGCGCCTTCGCTGACATGAAATCCTACATTCCCTTTCTTGGCGATCCTTCGGTGGCGGGCCCCATGTGCTCGCCGTCGTAAGCCGGACCGGTGAATGAAACGATCTTCGCCGCAAGCTCGGAGACTGTCAACTCATCGGTATCGATGGCGTGGTCGGCCTGAGCATAGAACGGCAGGCGAGTCGCCGCGAACTCCCGGAGGGTGTCGAGCAGCCCGGGGGCGGCGAGAAGCGGACGCCTGACGACTCCCTGGGGTTCGGAGTCCAGCCGTCGGACGGCCGTTTCGGGCCGTGTGCGCAGCCAGATGCTCAACGTACCGAGCGGAACCCGGCCAAGGCGGTCCATCGCCTGCGCGGCCCACCCCCCGCCCGGCGATACCACCACCCGGTCGCGTTCAAGGGAAACGCTCGCGAGTCGGGCCTCGGCCTCCCTGAAGGCGGGCTCGCCCCATTTCGTGAAGATTTCGGGAACCGGCATTTCGAACTCACGCTCCAGGCAGTGGTCGATGTCGACGAAGTGCCAGCCGAGTCGGCTGGCGACCTCCCGGCCCACCTCCGTCTTGCCGCTGGCCATGGCGCCCACGAGCACTACGCGTTCGACCTCAGGACCGGTCGCTCGCCTGGTCAGATTTTCCTCTCTTGCCAACCCCGCGCGGCGAGGCGAGCGAGATAGCCGTCGAAATTCCTGCGCAGCTCCGCAAGGGAGTCGCCGCCGAACTTTTCCAGGAACGCGTCCGCGAGCACCAGGGCGACCATCGCCTCGCCGACGACCCCGGCCGCGGGCACCGCGCAGACGTCGCTTCGTTCCACGGCGGCATCACCGACCGAGCCGTCGCGCAGGTCAACCGAAGGCAGTCGCTTGCGCAGCGTCGAAATGGGCTTCATGGCGCCTCGCACGACGAGCGGGTGGCCCGTAGTGATGCCGCCCTCGAAGCCCCCCGCCCGATTCGTGGCGCGTCCGAAACCGCCGGAAGCCGGCGAGCCCTCGCGCGTGATGGGATCGTGCACCCGCGAGCCCGGTCGGTGCGCACCTTCGAATCCGAGCCCCAGCTCCACACCCTTGACGGCATGAATCGAGGCCACCGCTCCCGCCATCCTTCCGTCGAGCTTGCTCTCCCACGTCACGTAGCTTCCGAGTCCGGCGGGCACGCCGGTCGCGACCACTTCGAACACGCCCCCGAGAGTGTCGCCGGCGTCCTTGGCGTCGTCGATCTCGGCCATCATCATTCGAGACGCCTCCTCGTCGAGACACCGTACGGGATTCCCGTCGGCGGCCGAATTGATGTCGACGGGCAGTTCGGTCGGACCGTGGCCGATCGAGCCGATCGAGACCACGTGGCTCCCGATGGTGATGCCGAATTCGGCCAGCAGTCTCTTGGCGACTGCGCCGCAGGCCACCCGCGCGGCGGTCTCGCGGGCGCTAGCTCGCTCGAGGATGTCGCGCACGTCCCTGCGGTCGTACTTGAGGATGCCGACCAGATCGGCGTGGCCGGGGCGGGGCAGGTAGTGGGGGCGCAGGGCCTTGGGATTCTCGTCCGAGGCGGGCCGCGCATGGCTCATCGCCTTGGTCCAGTTCTTCCAGTCGCGGTTCCGGATGAGCATGGCGACCGGTGACCCGAGCGTTTCGCCGAGCCGTACGCCGCTCACGAGTTCGGCCCGGTCGGACTCGATCTTCATGCGTCGTCCCCGTCCGTAACCGCCCATTCGTCGCTTCAGGTCGGGGTCGACATCGCGCTCCATCTCGAGCGACAGCCCGGCAGGGATTCCCTCGATGAGGGCGACCAGGCCCTTGCCGTGCGATTCGCCGGCCGTATGGAAAGAGATGCGCTTCACGGTGTCCTCAATATCGGGTATCGGAGCGGAGGAGGGGCGTCGGTCGATTCCCGACCGGATCCTCCGAGCCGGGTTTCTCACCCCGGCCGACGATGGTCGGGGTCACCAATATCACCAAATCCCGCTGGAACACGTTGTTCCGCGAGACCCGGAAGAGCCGACCGATCAAAGGGATGTCCATAAGAAGAGGGATACCCGAGAGCGTTTGAACTCGCTCCCGTTGCGTCAGTCCGGCTATGACTAAGGTTCCTCCGTCCTCGACGAGAACCCGAGTGCGCGCCCGCTGCGTGCGAAATATGTAACCGACGTCCGAGGCGGCCGGTTCCGCCGCCGATCGCTCCGCTTCGAGATCGAGCACAATGCCGCCGTCGGCCGTGACCCGGGGAGTGGCTCGCAAGATGATGCCGGTTTCCTCCTGGCTGACCTGAGCCGTGGGAAAGGTGCCGTCGCCGCCCGATCCGACATCAATAGTGCGGATGGGGGTTACCTCACCCACATGGATTTCCGCGAGGTGGCCGTCCAGAGTGGTGACTCGAGGCTCCGCCTCGATCTCGCTCATCCCTTCGGCTTCGAGCAGATCGAGGAAGGAGTCCAGGCTGTAGCGTCCCAGCACGAGCGTGGCGAGGAGCCTGAGAGCGGGCGAGGCGATCCTCGATGCGGCGTTGCCCAGGGCCGCGATGGAGTTGCCTCCCAGAGAGACTCCGGGTTGGCCGCCGCTTTCCGCACCGGCGTCGGGAACGGTCGGGAGCGAGTTCTCACCCTCGGGAGAGGCCGGACCGGGGTCGCTCGTGTCGTCGTCGCCGTTGGCGCCGCCCGCACCCGTCTCCGGTTCGGTAAGTTCGAAGCTCAGCCCCATCTCGTTGAGTCTGGTGCGATTGACGAAGACGATGCGCGCCTGAATCGAGACTTGGGCCATCTCCACGTCCACCTGGGCGAGGAGGTCCTCCACCGCAGGATGCAGTTCGGGCAGGTCGGAAACGACCAGCGCGTTCCCCGAAACCGAGATGCTTCCACGCGCGCTGAGGACCGGTCTGACGCTCTCGGCGACCGCGGCGGCGTCGACGAAGCTCAGTCGGTAGGCTCGGGATTCGAGGGGTGCGACATCCCGGCGAGCGGCGAGACTCTCGAGCGTGAGAACGTGGACGATGCCGAACTCGTCCTCCTCGGCGTAGAGTCCGAGCGATCTCAGGATCGCCTGCAATGCGACGTCCCAAGGCTGGTCGTTTATCTCGACGGTCACCTGCGGGTCGATGCCGGCGGGGGGTATCACCGATTTTCCGGTGAACTCGGCGAAGGCGACGAGCACGCTGCCGAGAGGTTCCCGATACCAGCTCGTGGATATGCGCTCCGCCTCCTGAGCCGTGATCGCGGGGACAGGGAGGAGTACGACGAGGACAACCAGCGCGAACGCCGAACGGATCCGCGGACGATGCGAGGTCACTATCTCACACTCCTGTTTCCGGGACCCGTTCGCCCTTTTCCGGGACCCGTCGGGCGAGGGGGACGCTCCGCCCGCACGAATAGCGTTCTTCTCGAGGCCGGACCCAGACCGCTGACCTCGACCACCGCCGAGTCGCCTGCGGCTGCGACAAGCGTCACTCCGTCGACCGACTCGCCGGGACGTGCTCGTAGCGAATAGGTCCTCTGCGGGAGATTTTGCGGGCCTGCCGAAAGCGTGAAGACGACCAGGCTGCGTCCATCGCTGGGGGATACGATGATTCCGGAGAGACGCAGCCCTTCGAGACTCCCTCCCCGATTCGCCGCTGCGGGAAGGAATGGGCGTTCCCGACCGGGTGTCGCGGTTCCCCCGTACGAGGACCGCATCCGCTCGAGATCCGGGCCAGGTGGAGCCTCGGCCGGGCCGGACCGGGCCGGGTCCGCCTCCGGTGGTCTTTCGGCAGCCTCCGTCGAGGCCCCCACCGCATCCGGGGAGGAGCCTGTCGAACCGTCGGCCACCGCCGGCTTATTCGCGACCCAGCCCCGGTCGGTCAAGGGTCGCGCTCCCTCGCCGAACGCGTAAGTGTCGACGGAGAGCTCGACCGTGAGGTCGGGGTCGTCCTCCGATCCGGGCGGGGGGACGGCGACCGTCCGGACACCGGGTACGAACGCTCCACCCAATCCGGCAACAGCGCCGAGGAAGGCAGCGATCTCCGTATATCCGCCCCGGGCGCCTACGGAGAAGGTGTGGCGGTCGTAGACGGCGCCCGGCTGCGCCGCAGCAGGCTGGACCATTACCTCGCGCAGACCGGAGCGGCTCGCGACCTCGGTGAGCGCCTTAACCTGCCTCGCCGGCCGGAGCGTGTCGAGCACACCCTTCTCCAACTGATCCACCCGGAATCGGAGGAGGTCGAGGTCGCCGCCGTCCGGCTTCGGATCCGGGAGGGACGCATGTTCCGCCTGGAGCAGGGCCAGACGCCGGGCGTCCAGCTCCAACTGCTGTTGACGGGGGATGACGAGGTAGGTGCGCGCGGGCAGCACCGCGATCAGCGCCGCCACTCCCAGCAACATGAACTGTTTCCGGGAGCTGCCTGACTGATGTGGGATATTCGACTTGAACATGGGATCGGGGCTATCGGGCTTGTGGACGATCAGCTTCCGGCGGGCCTCCGGGAGAGGGTCGGCGGAAGTGGAGGACGAGAGAGAAGCGATGGCTGGGCAGCCACGAGACCGAGCGGTCGGTGTCCACCGACTCCTCGGCGACCGAGGCAAGCTCGGGGACCTGGCGCAAACGGTCCTGGAATTCGGTGATTCTCGCGTAATCGTGCGCGACCCCCTCGATACGGGTTTGGGACGGTACGCTCGCCGGCGCGAGGGAGACGATCGAGGTCAACCAGAGGCCGGCGGGCATCGCGGCGACGATCTCACCAAGAAGGCGACGCCAGGCGTCCCGGCCGAGGTAGACGGCTTCCAGCGTTTCGGCACGCCTGGCGAGCGAGTCGCGAAGGGCGTTGACGTCGATTCCCTCGTCGAGCGGACCCGCCAAGGCGGAGTCGGCGACCGCCCGCGAGAGGGCGGCGCCGAGTTCCGAGCTTCGACGGGAGAGGGTGTGAAGCGAAAGCAGCGTGTAGGTCAGGCTTCCCAGGATGGAGAGCGCAAGAAGCCCCGTCTGCCACGGAACTCGCCATTTCTCGGCGACCTGCGCCCTTCCTCTCGGATCCCCTCCGGTCTCGACCTCGAGCAGGTTGACCTCTATCACGACGGGCTCCCATGTCGGTCCGCAGGCATTCCGCGCGAGCGCAGCGAGCGGCTACACACCGCGTAGGGCGAGTCCTAGGGCTATCCCGAACTGCGGAGCCTGGGAGTCGAGGTCGAAGTCGCAGGTGAGCTCGGGTGCGAAGCGAGCTCTGCGGAACGGGTTCAAGGCTTCGCACTCCACGAGGAGGCTCTCGCTCAATGCGGAGATGAAGGTCACGTCCCGGCTCACTCCGCCGGTGACGAAGATTCTGCCCGGCTCCAACGCGTCGGACCCGGACGACCGGGCCGTGAGGGTGTCCAACTGGTCCGCAGCCATCCCCGCGCTCTCCTCGGGGTCGTCGAGGGCCGCCCCGGAGGTGAGTCGGAAAGAGCCGGAGAAGACCAATTCGCCCTCGGCCACGACATTGGCGACGCTACGCGTACTGCCCAAGTCGAGGAGCAGACAGGTGCCGCGCACTGCGGACGGAGCGGCGAACATGAGGGCGTTGTGGAGTGCGGTAGCCTCCGTATCCATCACCTCCGGAGGCCTCCCGGCCCTCTGGAACATCTGCATCCTCGAGGCGACGAGATCGCGCCGCGCCGCCACGGCCAGAACCGGTGCGCTCGCCCGACCGGGGTCGGCCACGAGGTCGCGATCGTCCAGGTCGACGGCGAAGGCGTAGTCCTCGGGAGTCTCCCCCAACTCCGACTCGACCCACGAGTCCGCCTCCCAACGCACGATTTCCTCGGGGCGACCGCGGCTCCCGCCGGTCAGGACCACGCGAGCGACCGTGACTCCTCGACCGCCGACCGCCGCTACCAGGCGGGGTTTGCCGGGGAGGCTCTTCAACGTTTCGGCCAGCGCCGAGCCCCGAGCCTCGTCGCCTTCGAACCCGTCGTGGAGCCGGACTCCGACGACCTCGGGCTCGTCGCCCGCGTGATCGACGACCACGGTCCTTATACGATCGCCTCCGACGTCGATGCCGGCGGAGGTCGATTCGGGTGTTCGCGCAGGTAGCCAGCGCATCAGAAGGGTCCCACCAGTCCGGTGAGAACGATCGGTCGACGGAGTGAGGGAAGAGCGAGGGATTCGGCGGCCCAACACGCGGAGGCTCTGATGCTCGACGAATCCCGGAGCGCCACCCACCCTCCTGCGCGCACGAGCCCTCTGACGTCGGATCCGGACTCGATCGTCACGTTCCCCGCAGCCATTATGTAGCCGCTGTGAGCGTGGCCGGAGAGAGTGAGGTCGCCCAACCCGACCAGAAGGCCGGTTCCGGCCGCTCCCCCGGTGCGAAGATGACCGTCGGCCACCACCACCGTCGTGTCGTTGATCCGTAGCGCCAGCGAGTCCGCATCGAGAAGCCCGAGAGCGAGCGGGAAGCTGCCTGAAAGGGATACCGCCGGCAAAGTCGGGCGCAGCGCGGCGACCCGGCCGCCCCAACCGCACCCGGACGGCGGGGCGTTGATCGTGTCGGCGAAGGCGACCGTCTCCACCGCGGTCCCCGCTTCGCGCTGGAATGACCTTGCGGCCACCAGCGCCCGCGCCGCCGCTACCTGAGCCGCCGGGTCCATGATCCATACCGCATTCGCGACGACGGGTGAAACCACCCGCCCGACCCTGGCTTCGCCCCGGACCAGCCAGAACTCGTCGGAGAGTCGGAGGAGCTCGGCCGTGTACGAAATCCGTCCGGCGGAGTCGGAAATGGCGCCGCCGGTCGACCAGACCGCTGTTGCGTAGCTGGTCGGGGTGACGCCCAGCGCGAGCAGGCGCGCCGTGCCCATCTCGGCCGCCCCACGCGCCTGAAGCTGCATGACCCCGGCCCGGGCCACGCGGTACTCGCGCTGGGCGACCACGATCATCCCGTGTGCGAGGGCGGTCAGGGCCAAAGCGACGACGAGGACGGAAACGAGTGCCGTCCCGTTAACGCCGGCCGGTCCGCCAGCCGTCTGTTCGCGGCCAGAGTCGGTGCTGGGCCGGAAGCTTCGCCGGCCGTTCACGGGGCGCCGCCGGTCAGCCGGGTCCACCTCCGCCAGCTGGTGTCCTTGGCGGTGAGCAGAAGATGAAACCCTCCCAGGCTGTCCACGAAGCGGGTGCCCGGGGTCCGCAGCGCGCCCGGCGTGATGGGCTGCCGACTGCCGGATCCGGCGAGGTTCTTTCGCGGGCGGCTTCGGTAGGAGAGAACGGTGTCGACCACATGGTAGGATCCGCGCTCCCAGTGCCTTCCCACCATCGGAACCGCCGATGGCGCCGGGTCGACGATCCAGCGACGGAGATCGAACGTCGTATCGGCCGGACACTTCGACGAGACCCTGCGGTCGTCTACGAGATCGAGCTGCTCCCACCGGCCGTTCGACCCGAGTACGGCCACCGAGTCCTTGCGCGCGTTCGGAAGACGTACGCCCTGCCACCGTACGTAGAGGGTGTCCCCCGACGTTAGGGAGAGGCAGACCAGCCCCACGCCGCGGTAGGCGCGCAAGCTTACCGAATCCGGCGGGAATCCCCGCCAGTCCGCGCCCTCCAGGCCCAGTCCGAGATCGGCGGCGATGGCGCTGCGGGCCACCCGCAGAACGACCAGTCGATCGACCTCCTCCCGCATGCCCTCCTGGAGCTCGTGCGTTCCCAGAAGCGCCTGGAGCGCGATGTGCGCGACCGCCGCGCCCAGGGTGAGAGCGATCAGCGACTCGAGGATCGTCCAGCCGCCGTTCCCCGTGCTCGGGCGCCGGCTCACCGCACCGCACCGCGTACCGCGAAGGAGTCCGCTCCCGGAACCCGCGCGGTGATGGTGAAGAGGTCGAGGGAATCGATCACCCACGATATGACCAGCCGGTCGGCGCTGTCGCGCCCGTTCACGCTCCCTGACCGCGACAGCGAGTCCCAGACAGCGTGGACTCGAACCAGATTCGATTCTAGGGCGCTCGTTCGATTCATCCGGGCAAGCGCCGTCGTCGCCATGCCCATCGCTCCAAGCACCGCGACTTCGGCGACGACCAGGGCCACGAGCGTCTCGACCAGCGTGAACCCGCGAGCTTTCAGCCTCAAGCCCGGGCTCGGGCGCGGCCCGCTCACTTGCGCTTCACCCTTCCGTAAGAGGAGATCACCAGCTCCTTCGAGACCGGACCGCGGCTCAGGGTGATGGTCTGACTTGCGACCGAACCGAGCCCAAGGGAGTTGAACCGCAGGGTTCGACTAGATCGAGGAAGGCCGTTTCCTCCGGTTCCCAGGCTGACGGCGACCCCGAAGTCGGCAAGAGCCAGCGGCGCGTAGCTCGAGTCCGGCGTCTCCACCCAGACCCGCCAGGGAGAGTTCGCGACGGTGATCTCCGCGCTCCCGGTCTCGATCGCGCGGCCGCGACCTTCCGCTATGACGGCCGCCAGAGCCTCTCGTGCGGCATTGAGTCTGAGGTGATCGCCGAACCGGAGCGCGGGCGGGAGAACCGCCGCTGCGCCAAGCGAGGCCAGGAGAAGCGCCGTCGAGGTCTCGACCAGGGTGAATCCTCGTCGCCGGCTCGCTGACCACCTGCGCGACTCCGCAGATTCCCCATGACCGCCCGGCATCAGCGCACGCATGTTATGTGACCGTCGTTGGCGGCGGTATCCGAGCCGATGGCGGGTTTCGACGCGACCGCTCCCGAAAAGGTCATGCACCCCTGCGAGCTGGCGAGACCCTTGTGCGAGGCCGTCGCCGCCCAACCTGTGGTGGTCGAGGCCGTGATCGACACGGTGACCCCGGAGGAGGCGACGAATTCGAGCTCGCCGATGGAGCCGGCATAGTTGAGCGAGTCCGCGTGGCGCACCTCCTGATGGAGAGCCAGGCTGCGCAGATCGGATTGGAGAGTGGCGAAGTAGGCTCGCTCGCGCGCGTCGCTGAAGCGAGGGATGGCGACGGATGTGAGTATGCCGATGATCACGATCACGACGAGGAGTTCGACGAGGGTGAAGCCGGACCGAGGCCCTGGCCGTCGCCCGCGCCCGAGGGGGACCGTGCCGGCGGTGTTCGGGTTCGACGGGTCGCGTCCGGGCGCCGCCGATCCTGTCGGGCAGCCCGCGCGCTTGAGGAATTCGTACATTTTTCGTCTCCTGAGATGCTGGTTGGTTGGGGCGATGCCCGTCGCAGATCGACGGGCGGGCGGCCGTGCCCATGCGTGGGCCGCGCTTCCCGGGAAAGATGGATGTTCGGGCGGGACAAATGAATGGCGTCTTGGGACGTCGATTCGGACGTGCGCAAACGTGTGCTGAAAATCCGGATGGGGATGTCGCCGGGAACCAGTAGGAAGGCGAACCCACCGCGAAGAAGGTGTCGGTCGGGTCGACGACCTTCTCACCGGCGGTCCGCGGACGGTGCGCCGCCGAAAGCGTGCACGAGCCCGCCAGCTGCGGAACCCGACGGCAGTTCGCCGGCACCTATCGGTCCGTGTACGGACCTCTCACGTCATGCGAACGGCGCTTTATCCACCCCGGACCGCAGCGCTCGGCGCCGATCTTCGGTCGCTTGAATGCTCCGCTCTCCTTTGTCGCGCCTTGGCGCGCCCTGCCGGCTCGCCACGTCGCCGCTCGCGAGATGTCAACGGCGGGTCAGTCGCGTCGCCGCTTCTCCATCACGAATGCGGCGAGGTTCGCGCCGGCCAGTGCGGCCAGGATCCCTACGCCGATATTGAGCCAGAGCCCGATCAGGTCGGAATCGTACCACATCTCGACCTCGGAGACGCCTGCCGGGACCGGCACCGCCCGGAGGGCGTGATAAGCCCGCAGAACCTCGGTTTCGGCTCCGTCGACCCGGGCCGACCACGCCGGATACCAGTTGTCGGCGATCACCAGAAGCGCCGGGCCGTCCGATTCCACCCGGAGCTTCAGGCGGTCGGGTTCGCGCTCGATCCAGGTGACGCTTCCCTGCGCCGGATCGGCGAGCTCGATCGGCGGCGGCTTTGCAAGGACCACCTCCGCTGCGGGATCGAAGTCGTCCGAGAGCATGTAGGGGACCGCCTCCGCATCCGTCTTCACCACGGCTCTGCCGACGAGTCTGGCGCGGGCGAGCCCGGGTTCCCGAATTATGGTTTCGTGGGGCACCCCGTTCCGGCTGGTCCGGCTCATTACCGCAGCTCCCAACAGTGCGTCCGGTTCGGCCGGCGGCCAGAATCCGGCCTCGCGAACGCCCGCCGTCGAGTTGACTACCGACACTCCCAGCTCGGCGTCGGGCCAGAGCACGTAACGCACGTTGAGCAGAGCCCGAATCCGGTGGCTCGTGTAAAGGTGCCTAGGTGCGCTCGACCCCTCCATGCCGATGAGTTGCCGATAGAAAGCCAGATCGTTCGGATGGTGCCCTCCGGCCAGCTCGATGCCATGGAGGGCCGGTTTGATGTCCTGCCCGTTTCCGCGGTCCTTGTAGGAAAGCAGTCGGTAGGGCTCCGGAGAGCCTGCGCGATCGTCGATGATCGATTGGAGGGCCGCCCCCGGTTGCGCCCAAGTCTCGAAGTCGAAGGTCTGGATGAACGCTCGGTCGATGCGGATGGGGTCGACGATGACCAGGAGGAGGATTCCGCCGGCGAGGGCCCGGGATCCCAGCCTTCCGTTCGCGTAACTCCACCCCAGGGCGGCGAGCGCGCCGACGAGGAGGAATGCGATCCACCCGCCCTGCTGGATATGGGGGAGCGCGACGGCGAGGCGTTGTGCCCGCTCCGGGGTTATTTCGCCGTACACCGTTCCGGTCCAGAGCGAAGTCAGAATACCGGCCTGGAGCAACAGGGCGACGACGCCCACGCCGCCGGCGGCGACGACCAGAAATTTGAGCCATCTCCGAGGCTGTCGGCGACGGTCGAGGGGACGCAGAATGCGGTCGACTCCGAAACCCGCAAGGGTGGCGACGGCGAAGCCGAAGAGGTACATCGCCTGCGAAGGCGCCCTGAACAGATCGATGCCTGGAACGACCTCGTAGAAGATGCGCCATACCGGCGTGTTGGCTCCGAGGGCGAAAGCCGCGGCTGTGACACCCAGCCCCAGCATGAACCAGCGCAGTCTGCGTCTCGCCGCTCCCGCGAAGGAAGCCGCCGCCAGCACCAGCACGACGAGGCCCGCGTACTCGCTGTTCAGCTTGAAGGCGTTGCGTCCCCAGTAGGTGCCGGTCGCCCAACCCGGTTCCCGTCCCACGTCGGCTCCAGGAAATTCGGGTACGATCAGTCCGAACGCCTCTTCGGGGTGGATCGACCACGAGCTCGACCAGGCGATCGCCTCCTCGCCTGTCGTCGCCTCGGAGGTCAGCGACCGGCGGGACCAGTTTGAGACGTGGTCGAAGGCCGGAAAGAGGAGACTGCCGGTCAAGGCGGCCCCTACCAGCGACGCCCCCAGGAAGGAACCGAACCCCACGAGCGGCCTAGTCATGCCTCCCGGCGCACCCGCCCGTCCCCCCTTCTTCGCATCCGACTCCGAAGCACCTTCCTCGACGGCTCCACGTGACTTTGCCCGCCTCGCGTCCAGCTTCGCCGTCACGGTTCGGAAGATGGCGAAGAGCCCGACCGCGCCGAACAGGAAATAGGCCATCTGGAAGTGCGGGGTCAGAATGATCGCCGCCACGACGAGCGCCAGCCAGGTGAAGCGTCCGAGGGAGGGCCGGGAGAGTTGGCGGTCGGTCGCCCAGAAGAGCAGGGGAGCGAGTGCGGTGACGAAGATCTTGCCGTCGTGCCCGGGATAGACGAGCGACACCATGACCGGCGCCAGCATGTAGCCCGTCCCTGCGACGAGAGCTCCGGCTCTGGATACGCCCAGGTGTCGAACCCAGAGGTAGGTCAGGAAGCCGGCCGCGACGATGTGCAGCACGAAGCGCCAGCTCAGCGCCCGGTGGATCTCCGACGAGAGCAGGAGAAGGAGCGCCGAAGGCGGGTAGAGAGAGTCGCCGTAGCTGAGCGCCTCGGTGTAGGGAGTGCCTCCCAGAACGTGAGGCGTCCATCCCGGCACCCTTCCCAGTTCCTTGAAGGCGGAGACGAACCCTTCGCGCATGACCGTGCCTGCGGGGATCTGGTCTGTGCCCCAGAGCATCAGGTCGGTGGAGATGAAGGACCAGAAAAGGACTGCGCCCAGCGCTGGAAAGAGCGCCCAAGGCACCCAGCCCGGAAGGACGCCGACGTCCTTTGTCGCGTCGGCAGGCTTCCGGCCGTCGCGACCGCCGTCTCTCGTTCGCGGTCTATCGCGGTCTCGCCCGGCTCCGGATCTTATTCTCCTCCCGGAACGGGATCTCAGCGGGCGACCCTCGGAATCGCCAGACTCTGACCCGGCCGGATCTTGTCGGTTCGAAGGTAGTTTCGCTGTTTTAACGCCTCGATAGTCGTCGTGTGATCGCGCGCGATCTTCCACAGGGTGTCGCCGTTCTTGACCACGTAAGTGAACTCGGCGACCTCCCCGTCGTCGGCGAGCTTGGCCTGCTGGGTGAGACGTGCGACGTAGTCGGAGTACTGCTTCGGAAAAACCGCGATGTGGAAGTGCGGCGGCCATCGCTCCAGGGTGGCCTCCAGAACTCCCTTCGCCTCGAGGTCGAGCAGGACCCTTTGAAGCCAGGACCTGCACGTGTGATTGTTGGGACGCCGCAGATCGACCGCCATGCCGGTCGGGTGTACGGAGCGGTCGGAGGCGTTCCTCGGCTGGTGACTCTTCGGCCTGGTGAGCGAGGTCACCACCAGTTGCTCTCCGCAGGCGGCCCGGTACTGGCCGGCCAGCCTCTCGACGAAAACCCCGACCTCGGCTCGAGCCATCGGGAACGACACGTCGTGCAGCACGAAATCCGGATTGGGCCGAATCTGAACGAGGAAGCCCCGTTCACGGAAACGGTATGCCTGCGCGTCGTTGGCGATGTAGGTGAAATCGTTCTGGCGTGCGACCCGGTTCTGGCGATCGAGGGAAGCGCGGCTTCCCCTCAGACTTTGCCCGGTCGCGACGAGAGGGTACGCCAGGCCGGCCGCCAAGCCTGCCAGCAGAGTCAGGAAGAGGGTACGCTTCATGGCGCTACGGGTTCGGGGCTGTGACGGCTTTAAGGATAAACGAGTGTCCTACGATGCGCAAGGTCGGATGTTCCATTCCCGAACGGCGCCTTCGGGGCGGACTCGCCGCTCCGCTTGCGCGCACCCATGACGGCCCGCAGCGAACTCGCGCGAGCAGCGAGCGTAGCGTCCGGCGCGGACTCGGCGTCCCGCTACCGTGGGAGGCGCCGCCCCTGAGGTGCTACGGAGCCTGCTCCCGACTTAGGCGGTCCGTCAGCCGAACGCCTCCGCGTATCGGGCGGCCACACGATCCCAATTGACGACGTTCCACCATGCGGAGAGGTAGTCGGGCCGCCGGTTCTGATAGCGAAGGTAGTAGGCGTGTTCCCAGACGTCCACTCCCAGGATCGGCGTGTCGCCCATCATGGCCGGCGTGTCCTGGTTGGGTGTGGATGAAATCGAGAGCCCGCCCTTCGGCGTAGCGCACAGCCACCCCCAGCCCGATCCGAAGCGGGTGACGGCAGCCGTCTCCAACCTGCCCTGGAAGGCCTCGAAGCTTCCGAAAGCCTTGTCGATCGCCGCAGCGATCGCACCGGAAGGCTGCGAAGCTCCGCCCGGGGTCATGATGTCCCAGAAGAGGGCGTGGTTGACGTACCCGCCGCCGTTGTTCCTCACGGCCTGACGGATCCCCCCCGGCAACCCGTCGAGATTCGCCACCAGATCGTGAACGCACCGGTCGTGGAGTTCGGGGTGCTCCTTGAGAGCGTTGTTCAGGTTCGCGGTATATGCGGCGTGATGCTTGCCGTGATGGATCTCCATCGTGCGGGCGTCGATATGTGGCTCGAGGGCATCGTGATCGTAACCGAGCTTGGGAAGTTCGAACGGGTAGGCCATGGAAAAGGGTGTTGAGGTGGTCGGCTTGCGGAGTCCGGGACAACTGGCGAATTCTATACTGGTTGGAGCTCCCGATCAAGCTCGCGGGCGCTCCTCCCTCTATCGGTCGGCACCATCCGTTCACCTGTGGAAGTTCGAGGTCTCATGGCGCAGCGAATTCCAGGCGCTCCCAGACGCATCCTGCTCGTCGACTGCGACGCCTTCTTCGTACAGGTGGCGCGACTCGAAGACCCGCACGGGGCGGGGAAGGCCGAATGCCTCGTGGTGGGTGGGTCGGCCAGCGGACGGGGAGTCGTGACCTCGGCCTCGTACGAAGCTCGGAAATACGGCGTGCGGTCGGCGATGCCGGCGGCGCAGGCCCTACGCCTTTGTCCGCGAGCGACCATCGTACCGGTGCCTCGGGACGCGGTCGGGAAGTGGAGTCGGGCGGTGCGGTCGGTCCTGACGGAGCTCGCCCCGGTCGTTCAGGCGGCCTCGGTGGACGAGTTCTACCTCGATATGAGCGGGACCGAACGGCTCTTTCCCGGCTCCTTGGCCGAGACTGCGGAGCACATCCGCCAACGGGTTCGGGAGGTTGCGAGCATCACGACCTCCATCGGAGGCGGGACACGGCGGGTGATCGCCAAGCTGGCGACCGGGCGCGCCAAGCCCGACGGCGTTTTCATCGTTCCCCCAGGAGGAGAGGAGGCCTTCATGCGAACCCTCGACCTGCGTCACATACCCGGCATAGGACCGCAGTTGGCGCGCGAACTCGCCGCCAAGGGACTGGTGAGCGTGGAGAGCGCATGGGCGATCGAGCCGGACTGGTTCGAGCGCTGGTTCGGGACCCGCCGGGGACGCTGGCTGCATCGCCGCATCCGCGGACTGGACGACAGCGAGGTGGATCCGCAGGAGAGGCGACGTTCGATCTCGTCCGAGCGCACCTTCGGAAGCGACATCGACTCCGATGCCGAGCTTTCTCGCCGACTGCTGACTATGTGCGGTTCGGTGGCTGCGAGGCTCCGTTCCAAGGACCTGCGGGCCCGCACGGTCACCGTCAAGATCCGAGACTTCGACTTCAGAACCCGTCAACGCAACCGGACGCTCGACACGCCGGTCGAGTCCGATACCGCCGTGTTCCGATGCGCCTCCTGCCTTCTCTCAGACCTCCGGGCGCGGCGGCGGGTGCCGGTGCGTCTTCTGGGGGTGGGGCTCGGTGGCCTGGAGGGGCCGGAATCGGGCGGGGCTCAGCTCGAGATCTTCCCCGAGTCCGCCGAGGGCAAGACGGTGACTCCGGAGACGCCTCGGGACCGTCACGTAACCCGAGCCATCGACGAACTGGCGGACCGCTTCGGAGGCGAGGTGCTCGTCCGGGGTTCGACGCTTCGTTCGAAAGGGCGGTAGAAGGGACGACGGGTCGGGCCGTGTCGGAATGCAAACCACCGGAATCCGGCGGCAACTCCCGCTGCCCGCCGTTGCGGCTATCTTCCATAGTTTGGTAGCCGAGGCCTCGAAGGTGGCCGGTCTCGCGTCCGAGACAGTACTTGAGCTTTTCCCAGGAAATGGATACCGAAGCCGAAAACAAGACCGTCGCGGTGACCAAATCGTCCGTCCGCGAGCCGCCCGCCGCAGCTGTTCGGCCGTCCGCCGACGCCCCCGGGCCCGACCTGTCGCCCAAGGTCTCCTTTCCGTCCAAGATCGCATCCTGGAAGGAAACGACTCGTGAAGCGGTGGCCAGGGCCGTCGCCGCCGGCCGGGGGCCTCTCAGCGTGGAGGATCTTCATCGAGAACTCCTCGACCCCGGATCCGACCAGGTGCGTATCGGGATCGAGAGCTTCGTCGCCCTGATCGAGGAGATGGAAGAGGTCTGGCTGGTTCCGAGCGGCGAGGCCGTGCTGGCCATTCCAGCCGGCGAAGGCAAGGCCGTCTTGGAGGGCCCGGTCAAGTTCCGCCTCCGGTCCGACGTCTTCTCCGCCTTCACCACGGTCAGGGAGGGAGGCACCTGGTACCTTCCCGAAGAGGACAGGATGGTCGCCGGAAGCCTCCACAGGTCGCCCCAGGAGGGTGCGGTGATGATCCCGCAACGCTCGTTCAGAGGGGAACTGACCATTCGGCAAGCCTTCATCGAACAGCTTCCGCAGGGCGTGAAACGCGATCTGCTTGCGGATGCGCTGGATGGAGACCGCCCCTTCGCCGCGTTTTCCAAGACGCTACATCGCACCAGCCACGTCCGCGGCTGGCATCACTTCCGTTTCAACCTGATCTTCAAAGACATCCGAGCCTGGCTCGCCCAGAACGATCTCGACTGGCATCCGGGCTGGCTGGAGCCGCCTGCGGCCCGAGGCGGCAGGTCGAACGGAGCCGCCTCGCCGGCAGTGGTCGAGGCCGAAGGCGCGGACGAGGCCGCGACCCCTCCCGCGCCACCGACCACCAAGCCCGCCGAACCCGATGCGCCCGCCGAGCCCGAGACGCCTCGGCAGCTCCTGGCCAGGGCGATCGCGGACCTGAGCTCGGAGGAGCTGAGCCGGATCTCGATCCCGGCCGACCTCGTGCTCGCAATCCTGGAAGCACGGCGCTGAGCCGAACATTGGTAACAACCGGAATCCGCAACTTCTGCATAGTTGCGCACATCGACCACGGAAAGTCCACATTGGCCGACCGGCTGCTCGAGCATACCGACACGGTCGAGCGGCGCCGGATGCGCGCCCAGGTGCTCGACGACAACGAGCTGGAGCGCGAACGCGGGATCACCATCAAACTCCACGCGGTGCGTATGAACTACCGGGCGCGAGACGGCGAGGAGTACTGTCTCAACCTGATCGACACACCCGGCCACGTGGACTTCAGCTACGAGGTGTCGCGCTCGCTGGAGGCGTGCGAAGGAGCGATTCTCGTGGTCGACGCCAGCCAGGGGATTCAGGCGCAGACGCTCTCCAACCTCTTTCTGGCTCTGGAGAGCGACTTGGAGATCATCCCGGTTCTGAACAAGATCGACCTTCCCGGCGCCGAGCCCGAGAGTTGGCGGATGGAGGTGGCGGATCTGCTGGGGACCGATCCCGAAGAGATTCTCGAGGTAAGCGCCAAGGAGGGACGCGGCATAACCGAGGTTCTGGAGGCGGTCGTGGACCGGGTGCCCCCGCCCGAAGGCGACCCGGATGACGAGCTTCGCGCCCTGATCTTCGACTCCTACTACGACCGCTACCTGGGCGCCATCCCGTCGATCCGCGTGGTGGACGGCGAGGTTCGGGCAGGTATGCGCGTGACCTTCGGCAATGTCGACGTGGTCCACGAGGTCAGCGAGGTCGGCTGTCTCCAGCTCGGGAGGGTGCCGATGGAGTCGCTCGGGCCCGGCGAGGTAGGCTACCTGGTGGCCGCCATCAAGGATGTCTCCCATACCAAGGTAGGCGATACGGTTCTGGACGTGGAGCGGAAAGCTCCCGAGCTGCTCCCGGGCTACCGGGAGGTGCGTCCGATGGTCTTCGCCGGCCTCTACCCGACCAACCCGGACGCCTACGAGGATCTGCGAGACTCGCTCGCCCGACTTCGTCTCAACGACGCCTCCCTGCGCTTCGAACCGGAGACCTCGGTGGCACTAGGCTTCGGCTTCCGCTGCGGATTTCTGGGCTTGCTTCACATGGAGATAATCCAGGAGCGGCTCGAGCGGGAATTCCACGTCGACCTGATCACCACGGTGCCCAACGTCGAATACCACGTCGATCTCACGGACGGCTCCTTCCTGCGAGCGGAGAGCCCGGCGGCTCTACCCGACGCGGGCCGGATCAGCCGTATCTCCGAGCCGATCGTCCGAAGCCGCATCATGTGTCCGGCGACCTATATCGGCAACGTGCAGAGACTCTGCCACGACCGGCGCGGCGTTTCCCGGGGTTTGACCTATATCGACGAGGGCCGGGTCGAGCTCAGCTTCGATCTGCCGCTCTCCGAGATAGTGCTGGATTTCTACGACCGGCTCAAGAGCGGCACGCGCGGCTACGGGACCTTGGACTACGAATTCCTTGAAATGAGGCCGTCGGAGCTGGTTCGTCTGGACGTGCTCGTGAACGGCGAGCCCGTGGACGCCTTCTCTGTCATTATCCACGAGAGCAAGGCATACTACTATGGGCGGGATCTCGTCCGCAGGCTCAAGGAGCTGATCCCGCGCCAGCAGTTTCAGGTCGCGCTCCAGGCGGCCATAGGCAACAACGTGATCGCGAGGACGAATGTCAGGGCGCTCCGCAAGAACGTCACAGCCAAGTGTTACGGCGGCGATGTCACGCGCAAGCGCAAGCTCCTGGAAAGGCAGCGCGAGGGCAAGCGTCGCATGAAGCAGGTGGGAATGGTCGAGATCCCCCAGGAGGCCTTTCTGGCCGTGCTCTCTCTCGGGGACCAGTGACGCACTCCAAGGCCGACTGGGTGATCGGCGTGGACGTCGGAGGCACCAACCTCTGCGTCGGACTCGTACCGGCTCCGGAGGGTGCCTCGGAGCGCCCGACGCGCTTCTTGCGGGTTCGCCCAACCCGACCCGAGCGGGGAGCGGACGCCGTCGTCGCCGACCTGATCGAGATGGCCCGCGAGGTGAGCGCCGAACTGGCGGCCGGCGGTCAGACCCCCCTCGGCGTCGGCATCGGCTGTCCGGGTCCTATCGACCGCGAAGCCGGCCTGGTGCTCGAAAGCCCCAACCTGCACTGGACGGATTTCCCGCTCCGCGACCGCATCGCCGCGGAGCTGGATCTGCCGACCACGCTCGACAACGACGCCAACTGCGCCACCTACGGAGAGTGGTGGCGCGGCGCGGCCCGCGGCGCGGCTTCGGTGGTGGGGGTGACGTTGGGGACCGGTGTGGGGGGTGGGGTCGTCATAGGCGGCGCCGTCGTGAGAGGAGCGTCGGGAGCCGCCGGCGAGCTGGGTCATACCGTCGTCGAGATCGACGGCAGAGCCTGTCCGTGCGGGAGCGACGGGTGCCTCGAGGCCTACGTAGCCGGTCCCGCGATCGCCCAGCGAGCCCGCGAGCGATTGGAGGTGGGCGCCCGCTCCGTCCTCTCCGCATCGAGGGAGTTCTGCGCCGCCGATGTCTTCCGGGCCTCCGCGACCGGGGACGAGGTCGGCCGCGAAGTGGTCCGCGGCACCGCACGAGCTCTCGGCGCGGCTCTGGCAAGCGTCGTGAATCTGCTGAGTCCGAAGGTGGTGGTCATAGTCGGGGGCGTCGCCGCCTCGGCCGACCAGCTTCTCGTTCCTGTCCGTCGAGAGGTCGAGAGGCGGACTTTCCGCTGCGCCGCCGATGCTTGCAGCATCCTCCGAGGCGAGCTGGGGCGCGCCGCCGGTGTCGTGGGCGCCGCCGGCGTCTTCCTTGACGATCTGAGAAACGGCCGCGGCCGGCTCGGCAGATCGCAACCCCGGGGTGGACGGCGTTGAGGGTCGTAACCGTTCCCGCCTCCTTCGACCACCGCGGGGTCGACGGTCTCCTCGACCGTTCCCACGCCCAGAGCGACGAGCGCGTCCTCTTCAACGCGCATCGGGTCCGCTGGATCGATCCCAGCGGAATGCTCGCCCTGCTGGTTGCCGGGCGCGATCAGGCGCTCAGAGGCGGGAAGCCGATCCTGAAGCTCCCCGAGAACGCGGATGTGGTCAGCTACCTCAGACGCATGAACTTCCTGAAGGAGGCCGACTCGGTCTTCGAGCTGGCCGGGCGCACCGCCGGACGAACCTCCTTCGCGAAATCGGACGCGTTGCTGGAGGTCACGCGTATCGACTCGCACCATCACGTGCGCGCGCTCGTCGGCAAGATCCAGTCGCGGGCGGGCGACATTCTCTCCGGCAGACTCGGACTCCCCGGAACGGCGGTGATTCCCTTCTCCATCGTCCTCTCCGAGGTCTGCCAGAACGTGGTGGAACACGCCGGACCCGGCGAGGTGGGATGGGTGGCGGTGCAGGTATACAACTGGGCGCAAAGGCTCGGACGCTACGCGGCCGTCATCTCGGTCATGGATTGCGGCATCGGCTTCAGGCGCTCCCTGGAGCGTCGCCACGGAGCGGATCACGGTGGGGCGTGGGACGACACGGCTGCGCTCAGAGCCGCCGTCTTCAGGGGATTGAGCCGCTTCGCCGAGACCGGGAGAGGGCAGGGGCTTCGCGAGGTGCGCCGCCAGGTGCTTCGTTGGCGAGGGGCCATGAGCGTGCGCAGCGGCGGATCGCGCATAGCTTTGGGCGGGGCTCCGTGGAGCGAGCAGCCTTCGCTGGTCAGCAAACTGCGACCGTTCCCCGGGGCGCAGTTGGTCATTATCATCCCCGCCGCCGAGGAGGACGGTCGCCAGTGAATCCGGAGCTGTCCCGCCGCGCGGTCCCCGGGCGGGCCGCCGTTCGGTCGCAACAGGCCGAGGTGCGGCATCCCTCGCCATGGCCGCCTTCTTGCCCGTCCCCGCGTTTTCCATGATCATGTACGGTGCGCCTGCTCACGGTGCAGCCAGGCCTCCTTCAGCCTCCAATTCCTGGATCATGAGCCTACGCAGCGGCGGATCGCGCATAGTTGCAGGCGGGGCCCCGTGGAGCGAGCTGTCCGCACCGGTCAGCGGACCGAGACCGTTCTCCGGAGCGCGGTCGGTCGCCGTAACTCCTGCCGTCGGTGGGGACGGTCGCCGGTGAGTCCGAAGCTTTCCCGCAGCACGGTCCCGTCCGTGACGGTGTTCTCGATCAATGTTCTCGATCTTCTGGCTGCGGCCGAAGGGGACTCCGATCCCAATCTGGTCACTCGCCAGACCGGCAGGGCGGTTCGGGCGCTGATCGAAGCCGAGCTGGCGCGGCGCCCGCCCGGAAGCGTGTGCATGATAGACTTCCGAGGCGTCGGCGTTCTGGACTACTCGTGCGCCGACGAGGTGGCCGCTCGCGTTCGGGCCACCGCGAGCTCGGTGGTCGTCTTCAGGTGCACCCAGGACCGTCACGCCGACCAGCTCGGCACCGTCCTCGAACATCACTCCCTGGCCGCCGTGGCCGAGACTGGTCCGGGTCGCTTTCAGCTCCTGGGCCGGGTCGAGGCTCATACGCGGAGTGCGTGGCAGGCTCTCGAAGAAGCCGGGATCGGCTCCAACTCCGATGGCCTACCCACGGAGCCTCCGGCCGGGTACGGCGCCCTCGCGGCCGGCGGTCTCGCCTTCCGGTGCGAACGCTCCGGAGCCTACCACGCGTTCAGCAGCATCCTTTCCAAATAGTCGCGCCTCTTTCATCGCCTCTGCGTCAAGGCGCTGCGCCAGCCGGCTAACCCAGAGAACCCAGATGCCAAATCAGGCAACCACCGCCATTCACGGAGCGGGTCACGCCGAGCGTCGTCCCGGCTCGCCCGTGGTCTCGCCCATCACCCAGAGCTCCACATTCTTCTGGGGAGGACCGGCCGACGGCGATCTTCGCTACACGCGCTACGCCAACAACCCCAACCATCTCGATCTCGCTCGGAAGGTGGCGGCCCTCGAGGCCACGGAGGACGCCATGGTCATGGCGAGCGGAATGGGCGCGACCTCGATGACCTTCCTTGCCCTGGCGCGAGCCGGAGAGCATATCGTAGCCTCCACCCATCTCTACGGAGCGACCGTGGCCCTGCTCAGGGACGAGCTTCCCAGAAGGGGGATAGACGTGACCTTCGTGGATCCCTTCCTTGACGGCACGGCCGCGCTCGCTGCGGCCATACGGCCCGACACTCGGGTCATCCACATCGAGCTCCCCACGAATCCGACGCTCAGGATACTCGACCCGCGCCCGGTGGCCGAATTCGCGCGCAAGCACGGAGCCGCCCTGACGTGCGACGCGACCTTCGCCAGCCCGGCCGTCCTGCGCCCAGCCGCCCTCGGCGTGGACTTGGTCATACAGAGCGCGACCAAATACCTGGGCGGTCACTCGGACCTGATCGCCGGGACCGTCGCCGGCTCGAAGGAGATGATCGCCGCGATCCGCGGCACGGCGAAGCTCTACGGTCCTTCGCTCGATCCTCACGCGACCTGGCTTCTGGATCGGGGGCTGCGGACCTTGTCCGTGCGGATGGAGCAGCACGGTCGGAACGCCCTCGAGCTCGCCCGCTGGTTCGAGATGCGGAAGGGCGTCGGCGCGGTCGTCTACCCCGGACTGCCCGATCACCCCGACCACGCCCTCGCTACCGAGCTCATGAACGGCTACGGAGGCATGCTCGGGATAGTGCTCACGGGGGGCGCGAAGGCAGCTGATCGCTTCCTCGGCCGCCTGCGGGTCGCGGTCGCCGCGCCCTCGCTGGGCGGGGTCGAGACCCTGGTCTCACAACCCCGCCACACCTCTCACGCCGACCTTTCCCGGGAAGACCGGGACGGTCTGGGAGTGCCCGACGGCTTCGTGCGCATCAGCGTAGGGATCGAGGACGTCGAGGACCTCAAGCGGGACTTCGCCCGCGCGCTGACGGGTTAGCGGCCGCCGCCGGGGCGGTCGTCAGACGCGTGCCCCGGAAACGCCGGTGCGGACACCGCGCCGCAGTCCCGTCGGCCGGTCCGTTTACCCGGCCGCCGCCGGCCGGCCTCCCGCCGTCAGGCGTTTCCGTCCCCTTCCATGAACGGGTAGCGGTAGTCGGTCGCCGACACGAAGGTCTCCTTGATGGTCCGCGCGCTTACCCAGCGGAGGATGTTGAACATGGAGCCGGCCTTGTCGTTCGTGCCCGACGCCCTCGCCCCGCCGAAGGGTTGCTGGCCCACCACGGCGCCGGTCGGCTTGTCGTTGATGTAGAAGTTGCCGGCCGCGTCTCTGAGCGCGTCGGTGGTCGCCCGCACCAGGTGGCGGTCGCGAGCGAAGATGGCTCCGGTAAGCGCGTACCTGGAAGTGTTCTTCAGGACCTCGATCGTATCGTCCCAGGCCTCGTCCTCGTAGACGAAGACCGTCAGCACGGGGCCGAAGATCTCGTCGCACATGGTCTCGGAGTCCGGTCGTCGGGTACGAATGATCGTGGGCGACACGAACCAGCCCTTGGAGTCGTCCGTCGTGCCGCCGGCGATGATCTCCGTGTCCTCAGAGGCGCGGGCTCGCTCGATGTAGCCCGAGATCTTGGCGAAGGCGCGGTCGTCGATCACCGCCGCCACGAAGTTCGACAGGTCGCGCGGATCGCCGACGGCAAGCGACTCGGTTTCCTCGATGAGCTCCGGCGCGAGCTCGTCCCACATGCTGGCAGGGATGTAGGCCCGGGACGCGGCACTGCACTTCTGTCCCTGGTACTCGAAGGCTCCTCGGACGAGGGCGGTGCGCACCGCGTCGACGTCGGAATCGGGGTGGACGAGCACGAAGTTCTTCCCACCGGTCTCTCCGACGATGCGCGGATAGGAGTCGTACGAGCCGATGTTGGCCCCCACCTGGCTCCAGAGCGAGTTGAAGACTGCGGTCGATCCCGTAAAGTGAATGCCTGCGAGCGCCGGGTTGGCGATCACCTCGCGGGTGATGGCCGCCGGGTCTCCCGCGATCATGTTGATGACCCCCGCCGGCAGCCCCGCCGCCTCGTAGAGCCGCATGAGGTAATAACTCGACAGCATGGTCGTGAAGGCCGGCTTCCAAACGCTCGTGTTGCCGACCAGGGCCGGAATCCCGGCCAGGTTCGCACCGATGGCAGTGAAGTTGAAGGGCGAAATCGCGTAGATGAATCCCTCCAGGCCTCGGTATTCGGCCTGATTCCATGCACCGTCGGTCGAGAGCGGCTGCATCTCGTAGATCTGCTCGGCGTGTGCGGCACCGAATCTGAAGAAATCCACGACCTCGCAGGCCGAGTCGATCTCCGCCTGGTAGACCGTCTTGCTCTGACCGAGCATCGTGGAGGCGTTGAGCGCGGCCCGGAACGGGCCTGCCGCGAGCTCGGCCGCCTTGACGAAGACTGCGGCGCGGTCGTCCCAGCGGGCCGCCGCCCACTCTTCGCGAGCCTCCAGCGCCGCCCGCATGGCGCGATGCGTCTCGGCCGGACCGGCGCAATGCGCCCGGGCGATGACGTGTCCGCGGTCGTGCGGCATCACCACGTCGACGGTCTTGCCGGTGCGCACCTCCTCGCCGCCGATGAAGAGGGGAACGTCGACGATTTCACTTGCCTGTCTTTCAAGTTCGGCGCGCAGCTCGGCGCGCTCGGGGGAGCCCGGCCCGTAGGCAAGGATGGGCTCGTTGATCGGAAGTGGGGTAGTGGGAAGTGAGTTCATGACCGGGGATGGGGTAGTTGGCCGTCGCTGGGCCGGGATTGGCGTTCTCTCTAGATGGGGCGAGCACTTAATCCTGCCGTCAAGGCCACTCGCTGGCAAGGGCTTGACCGGACTGGAGCCAGCCTGGAAACTACGGAATGAAACCTGAAGACTTACGCCGTTCGGCGATGGTGGCCCTGAGCCGGGTGCGGCATCCTTCCGCCGGAGCCGACCTGATTTCCACCGGCCATGTGAAGAAGCTGCGGGTCGAAGGCGATACGGTGCGCATGGACTTCAATTTGCGCACGGGCGATCCGCCCGATCTGGTGAAACGCGCCCGCGCCGCGGTTTCCAAGGTCAAGGGGGTGGGCGGCGTCAAGATCGACGTCCAGCTCCCCCAGATGAGCGCCGGCGGCGCACCCGGTGCTCAGCCGCGCGGTGCCAAGCCTCCGAAAGGCGGCGGGTTGCAACCCGGTTCGGTCCCGGCGCCGACGCCGAATCCGAACCTGCTCCCCGAAGTGGAGCGGATCGTAGCCGTCAGTTCGGGAAAGGGCGGGGTCGGGAAGTCGATGGTCGCCGCCAATCTCGCCGCCGCTCTGGCTCTCGGGGCCGGCGCCGGAAGCTCGGCCCGTCGGGTCGGACTCCTCGACGCCGACATCTACGGCCCCAACATCCCGCGCATGTTCGGCGTGCACGCCCGACCCCGCGTTACTGGCGAAAAGGGGAGCGAGATGATCGAACCGCTCTCGGCTCACGGCGTGCGGCTCATGTCGCTCGGCTTTCTGCTTGCCCGCGATCAACCCGCCATCATGCGCGGTCCGCTCATCTCCGGCGTGCTCAAGCAGTTCCTGGAACAGGTCGACTGGGGGCCTCTGGACTGCCTGGTCGTGGACATGCCCCCGGGAACGGGTGACGCACAGCTCTCGCTCGTCCAGAGCGTCGAGGTCGGCGGCGTGGTCATGGTCACCACCCCCCAGGAGGTGGCCACCGGAGACGTGCGCAGGGGCGTGAAGATGTTCGAACGGGTGAACACCAGGGTGCTGGGGATCGTCGAGAACATGTCCGGACTGGCCTGCGCGCACTGCGGCGAAGTCACTAACGTCTTCGGATCGGGAGGCGGCGAGCGCCTCGCCTCGGAGCTCAAGGCGCCGTTCCTCGGCAGGGTGCCGCTCGACCCGGCTGTCAGCGCCGCCGGCGATGCGGGGTCACCGACCGTGGTCTCCGCCTCCGGGTCGCCCGCAGCCCGGAATCTCATGGAGCTCGCGGCCGAGGTCGCGCTCAGACTGGCTGAGAGCTAGCCGCCCGCGGAAGGAACCTCCAGCGGCGGCCGGCGCCGCATCCGCAATGAAAGCTGCACCAGGTGTCGCTCCTCAGGCAGCAGGCAGCCGTCGGTCGGTTCAATCGCCTTCCAGCCAGCGGCGATCGGCGGCGCTCAGGGAGTTGCGATTCCGCAGCTTGTCGAAGATCTTGACCGCTATCCAGCCAAGGAGGAGTATCGGCGCGACCTTGAAGAGCAGGAAGGAAGCCAGCCCGGCAGCGATGCTGAGCATGCCGCCCAGAACCGCGAGCGCCAAGCTGACCGCCACGATCGTGAGCAGCCCGACCAGGAAGAATTTGAGGAGTGCGCGGATCATGGTCCGCTACTCCTCATCGGGGTCGAACCACTCCAAGGCCACCCGTCCGAAAGCGGCGTCGAGCTCGACGCGCACCCGCCGCTCCGCATCCTCCCAGTCGGGCGAGTAGTAGGAGTCGCCACGCTTGGTCAGGCCTTCCGAGTCGAAGGTGGTCAGGAAGCCGTCCCGGTCCACCCGCAACCCCAGCCCCCGGGGGACCCGCAGCGTCAGGGAGCCGACGCCCATGTCGACCCGGAGCGTGGCGTTCTCCCGCCAATCTCCGCCCAGGCCCAGGACGACCTTGCCGACCCCGGCGTCGACCGAGACGCGGCTTGCTCGGAGATTGCCAAGGTCGTTCGCCTCGAAGTCGGCCGCCCCGACCGCGAACTCCGCCGCATCCATGCCCATGCGGTTCGGGGTCGAGGCCTCGAGTCGGATCGAGGAGGCTCCGGTCTCGACCGAGAGCCCGGAGAGAGAGAGTCCGCCGACGTCGACCGCAGCCCTGCCGGCACCGAATGCCACCTCGAGCATCATGGGAACGTCCGAACCCAGTCGAAGATCGAGGCTGCCGTTATCTCCCGAGCGCCCCAGATTGAATTTGTCGCCGAAGGACTCGATCCCCAGCTCCACCAGCCCGTCGCCGACTTCCGCTACCGGTTCCTGGTGCTCCTCGTTGTAGCGCACCTCCATCCGGTAGAGGACTCCGACCTCGCCGGAGGTCAGGGTCAGGGTGCCCCCTCCGTAGCTGACCCGGACCCGTAGAGGTTCGCCATCGTCGCCGTCGTAGTCGCGCGAGATCGTTGATGTGCGCCAGGCCTCCTGACGTGCGAGTTCGTTCTCGTTCGGCCCGGCTGGAATCGCAGACGCGTCGCCCCCGGCGAACGCGGTCATCGTCAAGGAAACGGCGGTGGCGACGGCGACGACAGGTGCGGTCATGGTCAATATCCTAACGGTCCGTGGAAGCGCGACATCAAAGGAGGCGGTCCGGCGTGGACGCAGCGTCGTTGGAATACCGTAACAGGTCGGTCCACAGTCCGCTAGTCGATGCCCTGGAGGTCGTCGGATCGGTCCCAGGCCCGAGGATGCCGAGACCCGCCGTTCGTGAGAATGACGGCCCCCAGTCCGATACAAGAAACGACACCTACGGCTAACCATCCGAACACGTCGATGGCGGCGCCCAGACCGGAAAGGAAGGGAAGGAGGCTGACGACGTCGCCCGCCACCGGAAGCAGGAACAGGGCGAGGAGGCCGACTATCCCGACGTGGAGGTCGTTGTAGCCGTTGGCCCACCCGGTTCCCGGGTACCCCTTGGCGATGATCCAGGCACCGAGGTTTCTGGCGACCGCGAGCGAGCCGACGACAGCGGAAACGCCGAATACCAATGGAAACGCCAACACCCAGACCGGGACCAGAAGAATGCCGATGACGGTCATCGAGAGCACGATGATCGGGATGGTGAAACCGGGCAGGAAGAGCAGGCTTCCCATGAGGCCCACGACGCCGGACCGGCTCGGCAGCGCCCGGGCCACTTCGGAGACGACGGTTACCCGGTTCCCCGGTATCGCCTGAGCGCCGAAGGCTCCCGCCAGGGCCAGCAGACCGCCGAAGACCACGGTGCCCAGCAGGTTGCCCAACCCACCCGCGAAACGGCTGACCGGCTGCCAGAATCCGCCCTCGCGCTCGCGTCGTTCCTGCCGGATTCGACGGTCGGCGCGGGCGTTGGCCTCTCGCACCTCGGACTCCAGCTCGGCCAATCGGCGCCTGGAGTCTGCGAGTTCCGCTTCGAACTCCGCTTCCAGCGCCGTGAGTTCCGCCTCGATTTCAGCGCCGTCGGCCCCCGGCCCGGTGAGGACCGACAAAGCGTCTTCCAGCCTCGCCGCGATACGAGCGGAGCTCTCCTGAAGACCGCTGGGCGGACTCCAGGTCGCGAGGGTTTCGGGAAGGCCCGCTCCGTCCCGGTCTCTAAGCAGGAAGGAACGCCAGGAGCTCCAGAGGATACCGTCAGGATCCGACGATCCGATACGGGATCCGTCGATCCACCAACCGTCTTCGCGGAGGTCGATCGCCAGCGAGCGTCCGTCTTCGAGCTCGATCCATACGCTGGCGGTGGCGTTTCCCAGGGTCAGCCGCCAGGTCTCCACCTCGGGAGCGGCCTGTGCTGAGGGTCGAGCTTCCGCCGACTGCGCACCGGCGGCTTGGGCGCCGGCCGCCGCCACGACGAGAAGCAGGGCCGCCGCGCCGCGGAGCGACCGCCGTCCGGAACTTCGCTGCTCTCTGCGCTCGTGCGAGTTTCGCCAAGGGCCGCTAGTCGGGCACACGGGTCTTGCCTCCGTCGATGGGCCGGGCCCAGAGGTAGATGGTTCTTGCCGAAAGAAGGCAAACCAGCGTGTATAGAGCGACTCCGGTCACAACCCAGGCCAACGACGTGGAGAGCGCACCGACGAGGCCAGTGGCGGAATCCGTGAGCTCGCTCGCCAGTCCGGTTCCGAGTTCCGTGATCCTGAGCGATGCGTATGCGAGCAGATCGCTTAAGGTCAATGTCGGGTGGGCTATGAGTGTGTGAGCCACCAGGCCGATGCAAACGGCCGGGGTCAGCGCGAGTCCTCCGAGCCGTCCCCAGCCCTCCATGGTGTCCGGCACCACGCTCGAAACGCTCAGACGCCGGAGGCGCCTCATCGCCCGGTCCGGAAGGGACGCCCGTTCGGAAGCGGTCGCAGCTTCTTCGACTGCGCACATGACGCGGTCCGTGAATCCGGGAGGGGTCTCGAGGTGCCCGAGCCGATCCAGAATATGGACCGTGGCCCGGGCGCGCCCGAGCTTGTCGGCGCACAGTTCGCACTCCAGAGTGTGCGACTCGGCCTGGATCGCACCGGCTGCGGCGGCGACGCTGTCGGCCAGATCCTCGACCAGTCCGGAGTCGAGGTGCTCGTCGCCGCGAAGCGCTTTCGAGAGCGGGCTCAGGAGCTTGCTCCCGGCCACCAGCCAGCTTCTTCCGAGAAGCCCGCGGCGTCCTGCTTCCGCGCCGCGCGCCGCCTTCTCGAACACCGGGAGCCTCGGAACGACCGGCCGATGCGGCGTCCGGTCCAGGACCTGATCGACGAGTCCCGATGGCGGAGGCGCGGTGGGAAGATCACCGAGAATTCCGGACAGGGTGCGCCAGGCCTCCACCTCGCGCCGGCACTCGTGGCATTCCTCGAGGTGGTCGCGGATGCTGTCGCCGCTTCGGTGCTCGAGCTCGCCAGCGCCGTATTGCGAGAGCATCTCGGCGGGAGGGCCGTTTGTGCAGCCCTTGGCTCCAGGGGAGATCCGGGTCATGCTATCCCACCACCGGGGCGAGCTGCGCCTTGAGCTCGTTGCGAGCTCGATGGATGTAAGTCTTCACAGTGCCGAGGGGCACTCCGATGATCTCGGCGATCTCGTTGTACGAATAGCCTTCGACATGCCGTAGAATGATTGCGGCGCGGTACTCGTCCCGCAAGGTGGCGATGGCGGCCTCGATCTGGCCGCCCAGTTCACGGTTCTCCACGAATTGGTCGGGACGTTCACCGGTGCACACCGCGTCGAAGGAGGAGCGCTCCGCCTCGTCCGCCGTGCGAGCGTGCGGCGACCCGTGCATGGAAACCGTCTGCAGACGACGCCTGCGGAGGTGGTCGATGGTGTGATTGTGGGCGATCTTGAAGATCCAGCTGCTGAACTTGTAGCTCGGTTTGAAGGAGTCGATGGCCTTGAAGGCGCGCACGAAGGCTTCCTGGGTTAGATCCTCGGCCAGGCCGCGGTCGCGTACCATGCGAAAGATCATGGAGAAGAGGGGCCGCTCGTAACGCACGACGATCTCTCGGTAGGCATCCTGGTGGTTCCCGCAAGCGAGCTGGACGAGCTCGGCGTCGGCGAGCGACGGGAGGTCGAGCCGCTTCGGTTCGACACCCCGAACTCCGGCGGGAGCGGAGGAGGTCTTGGGCCGGGGCAGCCAACTGGCTGCGGCGGGTAGCGAGGCCGAAACTGAGGTCATCAAGATTACCTGTGGGAGAGGGGGTCGATCTCCAAACAAAATAATGCTCTCCATACGCAGATACCGCAGGACGGGTTTCGGTGTATGGGCTGAGCCGAGTCCGCCATCCTCCAACCCACCGGTTCCATGGCTTCGCCCCGCAATCACGCCGATCCCGCAGAGGGAGAGGACCGCCGCAACCAGGTCCGCACCATCTTCACGGAGATCGCGCCCCGTTACGATCTTCTCAATCACGTTCTGTCCCTGAACGTCGATCGAAGGTGGCGTCGTCGCGCCGTGCACCGGCTTCGCGAAGGTCTTGTCGCCCACGCGGATGCATCGTCGCGCTGCTGTGGTAAGCTTCGTCCACGGGCTAAGGACGCGGACTCGGGGAGCGCCTCCGGCAGCGATTCGGCACCCGGTCCGCGGCTCCTCGACTGCTGCGCCGGCACCTGCGACCTCTCGCTCGACCTCCTGCGCATCGGCGCAGGCGTGCGCGTGGTCTCCGCCGACTTCGCTCTGCCCATGCTGGTCGCGGGAGTCCGAAAGACCGCCGACAGACCCGTCTTCCTCACCTGCGCCGACGCGCTCGAACTGCCCTTCCCGGACGATTCCTTCTCAGGAGCGGCGATAGCCTTTGGCCTCAGAAACCTCGCCGATGTCGTCGCCGGGCTGAGGGAGCTGAGGAGGGTGCTGCGTCCGTCCGGGCGGCTCGTGATTCTGGAATTCACGACTCCGCCTAATCCCGCCGTCCGCGCCGGCTACCACTTCTACTTCAAGCGCGTCCTTCCGCTGGTGGGCAGAGTGGTGTCGGGGCATCCCTGGGCCTATACGTACCTTCCGCGCTCGGTAGGTGCGTTCCCGGGACCCGAGCCGCTGGCGGACGAGCTCCGGATGGCCGGATACGGCGATGTCGACTACGAGCTGCTCAGCGCGGGTATCGCGGCGCTCCACTGGGGAAGCGCCTGATCGCACGGGCGTCTGCTGCCTCTCGGCCCGTCACCTGCTCCCGGAAGACTCTCCTTCCTCCCCCGCATCCAGGAAGGTGACTGGTCCCAGATCGGCGAAGGCGGCCATGTCCATGCGGGTCGTGTCCCCAACGACCAGCGTGGTCATCTCGCCAGGTCTGAGGTGGCGCAGGAAGGCCCGGTGCACGGTTTCCGGGGTAACGCGCTGGACGCCCCGCACGTAGCGGGACAACCAGTCGGACGGAAGGTCCTGAGCCTCGTAGAACATGGTGCGCGAAATGATCTGTCCGGGATTCTCGAACGAAAAGACGAATCCGTTGACGATGGCGTCGGAGGCCGTCCGAACCTCCATCTCGGTAGGCGGTTCCAGCCTCAGTCCGTTCATGGTCTCGACGATGAGCCGGGCGGCGGCCGCGGCGGTTTCCGGACTGGTTCGCGTGGTTGCGCCCAGCAGTCCCTCGTAATCGCGAGGAGTCGTCCACAGCGAGGAGACCGAATACGCGTAGCCGCGTTCGCTCCGGAGCCGCGACATGAGCCGGCTCGAAAATCCTCCCGCTCCCAAGACCGAGTTGCCGATGGACGCCGAGTAGTAGTCGGAGTCGTCACTTAGGCGCACGTCGGTCGTGTGGGCGAGGATGAGTACGCTCTGCGCGGCCTCCGCTCGGTGAAGAACGAAGACTCCGGCGTCGCGGTTCACCTGCGGGCGAGGCGTCGGCGGTACCGAATCGGCGCAAGCCTCGAAGCGCCGAACCAGCGTGTTCGCGAGCGGGCGAAGCGTGTTCCAGTCCACGTCGCCCACGACCCCCAGCGAGAGATTGTCGCGACACATCACCCTCCGGGCGATCTCCAGGACGGAGGCTCGCGAGAGTCGGTCGGAGGAGAGATCGGCGGCGGTCAGCTCCCAGCCGATGGGATGGTCTCCATAGATCATGCGGTTGAATCTGGAGACCGCCAGCGTGCCGGGATCGTCGGTGCGACGGCGGACCTGTTCCAGCTGGCGCCCCCGCCATATCTCGACCTCGGTCGAGTCGAGCCCCGGATCGGCGAGCATGGCGCCCCAGAGCTCGACGGCTTCGTTCAGGTACTCGCTCAGGGTGTTGACGCTGGAGGTGATGGCGCCGCCGCCCCCGCCAAACGTGGTCTGGAGAGCGTAGTGCTCGATGAGCCGGTCGATGGAGTCGGGGGGTGCGCCGGCAACTCCGCCGTAGCGCAGGAGAGCGGGGAGCGCCATCCCGGAGGCGTAGTTCTCTCTTCCGAACCGCGCGTATCCGCCCTCCAGCCGGGCGTAGAAGGTCACCAGGGGAAGCGTGTTGTCTTGGATCAGGTACACGGGCACACCTTCGACGACCCGACGTTCGGGCTCGGGCGGCACGAAGTCGACGACCGTCTGACCCGAGAGTACCGCCGGGATCGCCCCGAACTGGACCGTCGAGACGATCCCGAGGAGGGCGATACCGGACCGGCTCGCAGAGAGCGCGCCGAAACCTCTCGGACGACGACGATCCGGACGGCGAGAGGGATTCACGAAATCGGTCCTTCGCCGCGGACTACCGTAGCGACGGTGCGGCCTTCCCGCACCAGGTACTTCCTGGCGACGTGGCGTACGTCGTCCGCAGTCACCGCCCGCAGGCGTTCCGGATGGCCCAGCATCGCCCGCCAGTCCCCGAAGAGCGCTTCGTTCTCAGCCAGTCGCAGCGCCAGGCCGAAATTCGACACGAGTCCCCTTACCGCACCGGCGCGGACCTGGTTTCCGACTCTGGCGAGCTCGACCTCGGTCGGACCTTCGGAGGCGAGCCTCTCCACCTCCGCGTAGACGGCTTCCTCCACCTGAGCTGTCGTGGTCGGACCGAGGGGAACGGCGTCGAGGACCAGGAGCCTGGGGAAAGCGGAGCCGGGCTGAAGCGAAGCGCTGACGGACGCCGCGATCCGATCTTCGAGGATCAGACGCCTGTGAAGGCGGGACGAGCGACCACCCGTCAGAAGTGTCGCCAGGAGTTCGAGTGCGGGCGTGTCGTGGTGGGTCGCCGCAGGGACCTTCCATCCGATGCGCAGCCTCGGTTCGACGTCGAAGACGAGTTCGACCCGTCGCTCTCCCCGCTGCTCAGGTTCCTTCGCCGTGATCGGAGGGGGAGGATCGCCGGCCGGGAGCGGGCCGAAGTGGCGCCGAGCCAGGGCCTCGATCTCGTCGGGATCCACGTCGCCCACGATCACCGTCACGGCGTTGCGGGCGCCGTAGTACGAGCGGTGGTAGGCGGCGACCTCTTCGCGGCTCAGGTTCTCGAGGTCGGTCATGTAACCGACCACCGGGTGCCGGTACGGGTGGACGCTGAAGGCTGCGGCGAGGTGAGCCTCCACGAGAGCCCCGCCGGGATCCCCCTCCACCCGGAGCTTCCGCTCCTCGATCACGACCTTGCGCTCGGAATAGAAGCCGCGGAGCACCGGGTTGGCCATTCGGTCGGCTTCGAGCTCGAACCACTCTCGGAGCCGGTGGGAAGGCAGGTCGACGAAGTATGTGGTCGCGTCGTTGGACGTGGTCGCGTTCAAACCCCTGGCGCCGGCCCGTCTGAGGATGCGATCGAATTCGCCGGGGTCGGTGAAAACGCGGGCGCTGTCTTCCAAGGCGGATATGCGAGCCAGCAGCCGTTCCATTTCGGCGCCGTCTCCTCGGACCCGCGCGGCGACGACCGAGTCGTGCGCGGCGTCCATGAGGGGGTAGAGCGCACGCTCCGCTTCCCAGTCTTCGGTTCCCGTTTTCTCGGTTCCCCGGAAAAGCAGGTGTTCCAGGAAGTGGGCCGCTCCGGTGGTTCCCGGACGTTCGTTCACGCCGCCCACCGCGAAACGGACCACTAGCGAGACCACGGGAGCGCCCGGGCGGGGGAGCGCGAGCACCCTCATGCCGTTGTCTAGGACTATGCGCCTGACTTCGAGCTCCCGTCGGACTCCGTCGGTCCGGAGATCTTCGGTCGCCTGCGCCCGCGCCGGCCCTGCTATGGTTGCCGTGGCGACGCCGGTGAGGAAGAGTGCGCCTGCGGCCTTGAACCCTACCATGCGAATACCGGCGGCGGGTCTCGCCACGGACTGCTAGAATTCCCCGATCCGCGGCGTTTGGAGCGGTCGGCGTCGCTTGTCGTCTGGCACGGAGCTCCCAATGGTCTCCTCCGGTTGGCAGGTTGCGCAGAGAAATGCTGAGCGGTTGGAGATGACGATCCTCTCGATCCCGGCGCCACAGTTTCGGCAGGGCTCGTTCTCTCTTCCGTACACCGAGAGTTCCCTGCCGAAGGAACCCTCTCGGCCGGAAGAGTCCCGGTAGTCCCTCAGAGTCGTCCCGCCCGCGGCTATGGCCCGCTCCAGCACCTCGCGCAACGAGCCTAGCAGGGTCTGCGCTTCCCGGTAGACGAGCGTACGAGCGGGTCGGTCAGGCCTTACGCCTGCGAGAAACAACGCCTCGTTGGCATAGATGTTCCCCACACCCGCGATCCGTTTCTGATCGAGGAGCCAGGAGCGGATGGGAGAGCGCGACTTTAGGCAGGCCTGGTGCAGCTCCTCGGCGGTGTAGGAACTCTCCAGCGGCTCCGGCCCAAACCCCGCCGAACGGGTCGTCCATTCGGCGACCGTGAGAGCCTCGACGCGGCCGAAACGCCTCACGTCGTCGTAGAAGAGGACGCCTCCGCCGCTCAGCGCGAAGCGGACTGCCGGGTGGGACGGTCGGGCCGGCCCCCGGGGCGGGCGGGGGAACGGCCTAAGCCTGCCGGTCATGCCCAGATTCACCACCAGCACGACACCGGCGTCGAGCCCGATCACGATGTTCTTGGCCCGCCGTTCGACGCTCTCGACCGTCCGCCCTCTCAATCTGGCGCGGAACTCGGGTCCGGGTTGGCGGAGAATGTCGGGCTTGAGGACGAGGACGCGCTCGATGCGTTTGCCCGGAATGGTCAGGCGAAGCCCACGAACGATGGTCTCGGCCTCGGGAAGCTCTGGCACGGGATGCGCCGCCTAGCCGGACCGCTCCTGGCGGCGCTCCTCCCGCCAGCCGATGTCCGGGCGGAAGAAGGCTCCCTCGAAGCGAACCCTCTCCGCCGCCCTGCGACTCGCTTCGGCCGCACCGCCCAAGGTGGGAGCGGCAGCCGTAGCTGCGATCACCCTTCCGCCGGAGGTCACGATCCGTCCGTTCTCCTTGCTGGTGCCCGCGTGGAAGAAGAACGTCGACTCGTCGCCCGACGGCGGTGCGTCGATGGCGATCTCCCGACCCTTCGCGACCGGACCGGGATAGCCGCTCGCCGCTACGACCGTGGTCACGCAGGAGCCGTCCCGCACGGGAGCGACACCGTCCTCGACCGTGCCCCCCTCGGCCACCGCCACTAGGGGGTCGAGCAGGGAACCGGCCATGAGCGGGAGTACGACCTGGGTCTCGGGATCGCCGAAGCGGCAGTTGAACTCCACCACCTTAGGACCTTCCTCGGTGAGCATGAGGCCCGCGTAGAGGAGCCCTCTGAACGGAGAACCGCGCTCGGCGAGAGCCGCCAGGGTAGGCCGGAGGATACGCTCACGCGTCTCTTCCACGAGCTGGGGCGTGGCGATCGAAACCGGTGCGTAGGCTCCCATGCCGCCGGTGTTCGGGCCGCGGTCGCCCACCCCTACCCGCTTGTGGTCCTGAGAGGGGGAGAGGACGTAGGAACGCTCGCCGTCGGTGATCGCGAAGATCGAGAGCTCCTCACCGACCATGAACTCTTCGACAACCACCTCCCTGCCCGCATCGCCCGCGAGTCCCCCTGCGAGCATGGCCTCGGCCGCAGCCAGAGCCTCGTCGGTCGATCCGCAGACGATCGCGCCCTTTCCGGCGGCAAGCCCCGACGCCTTGACCACGATCGGTGCGCCGCGCTCGAGAATGTGCTCCCTGGCCGGCTTCGGATCGGTGAAGCTCCGGTGCTCGGCGGTGGGCACCCCTGCCGCCTTCATCAAGTCCTTGGCGAAGGCCTTGCTCGACTCGATGCGGGCAGCGCCGGCATCGGGGCCGAAGGTCGGGATACCCTTCTCCCGCAACCTGTCCGCCAGTCCCGCGTCCAGAGGCCCTTCAGGTCCGATCACCACGAGATCGAGGCGGTTGTCTTCGGCCCAGGCGACTAGGGCCGGCACGTCCGTGGAGGCTATGGGAACCGGGTCGGCATCGACCATGCCCCCGTTGGGTCGAGTAACGAAGAAGCGGGTGCCGGAGGGAGCGTCCCGCTTCAGCTTCCAGAGGAGGGCGTGTTCACGGCCTCCGTTACCTGCTATGAGTACGCGCACGTCCCGGCCACGCCTCAGCGCGACATGCCGCTCCGAACGTTGTCGGTCATGCGACGGGCGGCGTTCTTCATGGTGTCCACCCATTCCCGAGCGCCTTCCCGGTAGGAGTCGGCGGCAGCCCGGACATCTTCCTGATACTCGGGGCTCGGCTCGCCGCGTCGCAGGTATTCCCCGCGAATCACGCGATCGTACTCGCCCATCTCGACCCAGGTGCGCAGCTCGTTGACCCGGATGGTGTAGAACGGGTGGGTCTGACCGACCAGGTTCAGGACCTTGAAGACCTGGTCGAGCATGTCGCCGCCCTCGCGATAGTCCTCGGCCTGCTTCACGTAGTCGGCGAGATTCAGCTCGTCGTCCTGCCCGCCTCCGGCCATCTTGAGCATGGTGCGCAGCACGAGGTCGGGATCCTGAACCGTGAGCAGTCCGGCCCGGTCCGAGGAGAGCTCCGACTTGCGCTGCCACTCGAGCAGACCGACGAGCACGGCCCGCGCTGCGAGCCCCACTATGGGGAATCCGAGACTCGCCAGCCCGAGCAGAAGGACCGTCATCGTCTTGTAGAGGACGTGATCGCTCATGATGTGACCGATCTCGTGGCCCATCACGTAAGCGAGCTCGTCGTCGTCCAGGAGCCTGACGGTCCCGGAGTTGAGGATGATGAAGGGCTCCTTCATGCCCCAGGCGCCGGCGTTCACCTGAGGTGTCTGCGAGACGTAGAGCGGATATGCCCGGGGAGCGTCGAGAGTGCGTAGGCACTCCTGGTACGACTCGTGGATGTGCGGAAACTGGCGCTCGGTCACCCGCACCGCGCTCGCCTGGAACGCGAGACGGACGGATTTCTCGGTCATCGCTCCGAAGATCTTGCGCAGGATGTCGTCGAAGACGGGGATGCGCCGAAGGGCCTGGAGGGCCGCCTTGTCGGCGGGGTGCTCCCAGGCTGCGGGAGAGATTTCGGTGAGGATGCGTCGGGCGCGAGCTCCTTCGCCGCCGGCGTTGTCTGAAGCGCTATCGTCGTTGGTCATGGTGTTCTCAGAAAGGGGAGGTGGCGGACTCGTCGACGAGCCCCGCACGTTACGTTCGTAGCTCTGCGCCGGTTTCGTACCCGGCCTTATCCGGGCCGACCGTCTCGGCGGCTAATCTAGGTCGGTAGGAGGCTGTGGGGAAAGGGGGTGAGCCGGTTACGCCCGGGCTGGTGAGGCGGTGGGAGGGAGGGCGAGCCGTTCGCTCGCGCTTGACCTCGGATGGCGCCCGGTCGTATATTGGAGGGCTGTGCCTTTGGGGTGCCGTCCAGGCCGTCGGGCGTTGTCCGATGATTCCTCGCCCCGCCCCGGCCCGCTCCATCTTCCAGCCACCTCTCCGCCGCGCGAGCTCACTTCACCATGGACAAGCACTACGGAAGGGGTCCGCTCCTCCTCCTGGCCGGACGAGCGAACCTGGCGCTGGCGATGGAGATAGGAAGTTTGCTGGGCGAGTCTCCGGACGGCGTCACGATCAGGAACTTCGCCGACGGCGAGATCTTCGTGAGCATCACGCGCAACGTGCGCGGGCGCGACGTCTTCATCATCCAGCCCACGGGCTCGCCTGCGGACAACCTGATGGAGCTGCTGCTGCTCATCGACGCCGCCAAGAGGGCCTCGGCGGCACGGGTGACCGCGGTGATCCCCTACTTCGGCTACGGACGCCAGGACCGCAAGGATCAGCCTCGGGTCGCGCTCAGCGCCAAGCTCGCGGCCAACCTCGTGGTTGCCGCAGGCGCCGATCGGGTCATCTCCATCGACTTCCACCAGCATCAGATCCAGGGCTTCTTCGACATCCCGGTCGATCACCTCCTCGCCGCGCCGGTGCTCACCAGGCACTTTCTCAACAAGGGCATCGAGAACCCGGTGGTCGTCGCCCCGGACACCGGCGCAGCCAAGATGGCCCGGGCCTTCGCCCGCTGGTTGCAGACGTCGTTCGCCGTCATCGACAAGCGCAGGCCCACGGCGAACGTCTCCGAAGTTCTCAGCGTGGTCGGCGAGGTCGAGAACAAGCCGTGTCTGATCGTGGACGACATGGTGGATACGGCCGGTACGCTCTCCAATGCGGTCGTCGCTCTCAAGGAGCGCGGCGCCACCCGGGTCTTCGCGGCGGTGTCGCACGCCCTGCTCTCAGGTCCCGCCAGCGAGCGCCTGCAGAACTCGCCCATAGAGGAGATGGTCGTGACCAACACCCTCCACATCTCCGATGAAAAGAGATTTCCCAAGCTGCGCGTGCTCTCGGTCGCCGATCTGCTCTCGAAGGCCATTCGTCACGTGCACTCGAACGAGTCCGTGAGCCAGCTTTTCCGCATCCCCCCTGCAAACGGCTGAGTCCAGCCACCCCCGAACGGAAGGAAACCCATGTCTACTGTCACCTTGACGGCCCAGCCGAGAACCGACACCGGGAAAGGCGCGGCTCGCTCGCTCCGCCGGGGCGGCCGCATTCCGGCCGTGCTCTACGGTTCCGATCTCGAAAACGCCTTGCACCTCTCCGTGGACACGGGAGAAACCCAGCGCCTCTTCAACTCGGTGAGCGTGGAGAACACGATAATCGAGATCAAGGTGGAGGGAGGAGACGAGAGCTACCGCACGCTGGTCAGGGAGGTGCAGACCCACCCTTGGAAGGGCTCCCTTCTTCATGTGGATTTCCTCTGGATCAGGCGAGGCGTCACGGTCGATCTGACCGTGCCCGTACACTTGACCGGTTCCGCTGCCGGCGTCGGCATGGGCGGCATCGTCGAGCAGGTCCTCCACGATCTCCCGATCCGCTGCATCCCGTCCAAGATCCCGGAGATGATCGAAGTGGACATCACGCGCCTCGATATCGGCGACAGCGTGACGGTCGGGGACCTCGACCTGGGCGAAGGCGTCGAAGCGAGCATCGAACCGGACCGGACAGTGTGTACGTTGACGCCCCCGACCGTGGTCGGGACCGAGGAAGAGGAGGAAGAGGAGGAAGAGGAAGTCGGGGATGTCATTGACGGGGCGGTGTAACAGCCCTTGCGCTCGAAGTTCATCGTCGGTCTCGGCAATCCGGGCCCGGCCTACGACGCCACCAGGCACAACGTCGGATGGTGGGCGCTCGACCGCCTCGCGTACGACTGGGATTTCGGCTCCTTCACGCTCTTGGGAACGGCTCTGGCGAGCGGCGGCGAACGCGCCGGCCACGAGGTCGCGCTCGTGAAACCGGTCACCTACATGAATCGAAGCGGCCTGGCTCTGGGCTCGCTCGGTTTCGACCGGGAGTTCGATCCGGTCGAGGATCTGCTGGTCCTGGTCGACGACGCGGCCTTGGCTCCGGGCAGGTTGCGGCTCCGGGCTAAGGGCGGCACCGGCGGCCACAACGGACTGGCGTCGATCTCCGAGGTGCTGGGTTCCGACGACTATTTTCGCCTTCGTATCGGGGTCGGAAAAAAACCCGAGGGCACATCCCTCTCGGACTGGGTGCTCTCCGAAATGCCGGAAGCCGACGAGGACGCCGTCGTCGCGCTCCTCCCCGAGCTGGGACCCGCCTTGGAGCTCTGGCTGGCCGGCGACGCGGACCGGGCCATGACCCGACTCAACAGATGAACGACCGGCCCGGCCGTCATCCTTCAACCTTCGACATCAGGAACCGCACATGACCGTCTTCACGGAATTCGCCTGGATACTGGGCGCGCTCGGCCTGGGCGCGGCCGCCCTCGTCTACATCTACGTCAAAAGACAGGACGCCGGCTCGGCGCTAATGCAGGATCTGGGCGAGCAGATACACGACGGCGCGATGGCCTTCCTGCGCCGCGAGTACACCGTGCTCTCGCTCTTCGTCGTCGTGGTGGCCAGCCTGCTGGCGTGGGCCATCGGGGTCGGATCGGCCGTCGCCTACGTCGGAGGCGCAGTGTCCTCGGTGGCCGCCGGGTTCATGGGCATGAAGGCCGCCACCCGCGCCAACACGCGCACCTCCGCCGCCGCCAACGATCACGGTCAGGGGCGCGCCCTCCGAGTGGCGTTCCTGGGAGGATCGGTGATGGGGCTCGCGGTGGCCGCCCTCGGCCTGCTCGGGCTGGGAGCGCTCTACTGGTTCTCCGGGGCCGCCGAGGCGTTGGACAGCGAGTTCGGTTCGTTCGCCCGGCTCGCCTCCGGATTCGCCATGGGCGCCAGCTCGATCGCGCTCTTCGCACGGGTCGGCGGCGGCATTTACACCAAGGCCGCCGACGTGGGCGCCGACCTGGTGGGCAAGGTCGAAGCCGGCATCCCGGAGGACGACCCGCGCAACCCCGCCACCATCGCCGACAACGTGGGCGACAACGTGGGCGACGTCGCCGGCATGGGCGCCGACATCTTCGAGTCCTATGTCGGTTCGATCGTCGCCACCGTAGCCATCGCCGCCACCGCTCCGGCTCTGGCGGGCATGAGGACCGCAGCGGTCGCTCTGCCGGTGCTCACGGTCATGGTGGGGCTGATCGCCTCCTTCGTCGGCATCGCCTTCGTCAAGGTTCTGGAAAAGCACAACCCGTCGCACGCCCTGCACGGCACGACCTGGATCGCCGGCCTGCTCTTCCTCGTCGGCATGTATTTCGTGGTGGACAGCCTCGGGATCACCTACATCACGCCCGATGGGGCCAGCTACGGCGCAATGGGACCTTACGTCGCCATCGTCGCCGGGACCTTGGCCGGAGTCGCGATCGGCATGGTCACCCAGTACTACACGGCGGACCGCCCGGTTCGCAGGATCGCGGAGTCGAGCAAGACCGGATCCGCGACCAACATCATTTCGGGGCTCGCGGTGGGTATGGAGTCGACGGCCATTCCTGTGGTCCTGCTCTGTGTGGCGATAGGCGTGGCGCATCACTTCGCCGGTCTCTACGGCATCGGCATCGGCGCCGTGGGCATGCTCGCCACCGTGGGCGTGACCATGTCCGTCGACGCTTACGGACCGATAGCCGACAACGCCGGCGGGATCAGCGAGATGAGCGGGCTCGGCAAGGAAACCCGGCGCATCACCGACTCTTTGGACGCCATCGGCAACACTACCGCCGCCATCGGCAAGGGCTTCGCCATCGGATCGGCTGCGCTCACCGCCCTCGCGCTCTTCTCCGCCTACGCCACAAACGTCGGTCTCGACGCTTCGGGTATCGACATCATCAACCCCTCGGTCGTCATCGGCCTCCTGCTCGGGGGCGCGCTTCCATTCTTCGTCGCCGCACTGACCATGACCGCGGTCGGGCGCGCCGCTCAGGGCATGGTGGAGGAGGTGCGCCGCCAATTCCGCGAGATCGCGGGGATAATGGAAGGGACCGCAAAGCCCGATTCCGCCCGCTGCGTCGACATCTCCACCCGCGCCGCCCTGCGCGAGATGGTGCTGCCCGGTCTCACGGCGGTGCTCGCTCCCGTGGTCGTCGGCTACTTCCTGGGCGTCGAAGCCCTGGGCGGCCTGCTGGCCGGAGCCACGGTCACCGGCGTGCTCATGGCGCTCTTCATGGCCAACTCCGGCGGTGCGTGGGACAATGCCAAGAAGTACATCGAAGGCGGAGCTCTCGGAGGCAAGGGCTCGGAGCCGCACAAGGCGGCCGTGGTCGGCGACACGGTCGGCGATCCCTTCAAGGACACCTCGGGTCCGTCACTTAACATTCTCATCAAGCTCATGAGCGTGGTCGCATTGGTCCTCGCCCCCTGGTTCGCCGTCGTTCACGGTCTGGCGGGCAGGTAGATGGCCGGCGACGCGGTGTTCGAAGACGCCCTGGCGTTCGCCGGGGATCTGATCCGCATCCCCGGGCTCTCCGGAGACGAAGAGGCGGTAGCGGAGCGGGTCCGGCTCGAGATGGAGGCCCTCGGGCTCGAAGACGTGCGCATCGATGAGGCCGGAAACGTGATCGGCGTGGCGCGCGGTCGCGGCGAGGCCCCCGCCGTTCTCCTCAACTGCCACCTGGACGTCGTCGCCGAGGGTGACGAGTCCGAGTGGGAGTATCCGCCCTACGGCGGCGTCGTGGACGGCGGCTTCCTCCACGGACGGGGCGCGATGGACATCAAAGGCCAGCTCGCCATCCAGACCCACGCCGCAGCGGCCCTGAACGGCGTCGCGCCAGGCGACGTGATCGTCGCCCACACCGTCCACGAGGAGCGGGGCGGGTTGGGAATGAAGGCGCTGCTGGAATCGGGCTCGGTCGCCCCGGGGTTGGTCGTCATCGGAGAGGCGACCGGCGGAGATGTCTGCATCGGTCACCGAGGGCGCGCGGAGGTCGAGATAGTGATCTCAGGCGTCGCCGGCCACGCCAGCGCTCCCGAAAGGGCTCGCAATGCCCTCGACCTGCTTGGAGACGCTCTCGCCGCCGCCCGCGACCTGAGCTCCGTTCAGCGGAGCGATCCCGTGCTCGGCACGGCCTCGGTCGTCGCAACGACCGTAGAGGTCGGGCCCGAGAGCCGGAACGTGATCCCCGACCACGTCGTCGTCACCCTGGACTGGAGAATACTTCCCGGAGACGACGACCGCTCGCTACTCGGGCGGGTCCGGGCGGCGCTCGCTCGCCGGAGGCCGGAGCTCCCGGCGGGGCTTTCCTGGAACGTGCGCATCGCCGCCGAGGAACAGCGCACCTGGACCGGCCTGACCGAACTCCGCTCGCAGCACACCCCCGGATTTCTCGTCGATCCCGACCATCCCGTGGTCACGGCGGCAGCCACCGCGGTCGGCAGACGCGAGGGCGGCGGAGCCGCTCGGGTGCGTCCCTGGCAGTTCGCGACCGACGGGGGATGGAGTTGCGACGTGCACGGCATCTTCACCATCGGCTTCGGCCCCGGAGAGGAGCGCTACGCCCACACCAATCGAGAGCGGCTCAATCTCGAGGAGGCCCGTTGGTCTCTGGAGCGCTACCCGGAACTCGTCGTCGCCGCACAGAGAGCGATGGCTGGGGAGTAGCCGGCGCGCTTGACCCGACGTCGCATGTCTGACGCTATATTGTAAGGGAGCGCTTTCGCGCCCGTCCCGCTCCATGGCCCGTTTCGCCGACCGCACGGCGTCACGGCGCCGAGGGGCCCGCTTCCATTCGGACCGAGGGATCCAGTTATGCGGACCTACGAAGTCGTCTACATTCTCGATGCGGCCATCGCCCCGGCAGACGCCGAGGCGAAACTCGAACGCCTGCACTCGCTCGCGACTGTCGGCGGCGGCAAGGTGGACGCGGTGGAGCACTGGGGTCAGCGCAGGCTGGCCTACGCCATCAACGGACGGGAGACGGGCTACTACGTGGTCGCCCAGATCACGGCTGTGGCCGAGGCGCTCCCCGAGTTCGAGAGACTTCTCGGCCTCGACGAGGAGGTCATGCGGTATCTGCTCGTTGTCCATCAGGGCGAGCGCACCGACGGGGCGTCGAAGCTGGGCGAGGTGAGGAGCGACGACGAAACCCGCACTGCCGACGGCGCGACCGATGCCGAGGGTGACGAAGACGGTGACGACGCCGAGGAGGAAGGGGCCGAAGGCAAAGGCGACGACGAGGATCTTGATGAGGGTGATGACGACGACGAAGGCGGCGACAAGGATGCCGATGCGGCCGACGAAACGTCCGAGGAGGTCACCGTAGAGCCGCAAACGGCTCCGCGTTCCGGTCCTCCCGAGTTCTCCGGGCCGGGCGCCCGGCGGCGCAGAACGGAGGGTCCGCCGATCCTGACGCTAGATTACAAGGACGTGAAGCATCTCTCCTACTTCATAACCGACCAAGGCAAAATTCTGCCGAAGCGCACCACCCGGGTGTCGGCGCACTTCCAAAGGCAGTTGAGCCGCGCGATCAAGCGCGCGCGCTACCTGGCGCTGATCCCGTACACCGGCTCGTTTGACCACTGAGCCGCCGAGAGGGACGAGATTGGCACCGCGGCCTCGGGCTTTGCGCGATCGCCCTGACGTGCACCATCTTTCTCGGGACGCCGGATTTTCTCCGAGAAGGGGCCGCGTTCGTCGCCATGGCGTTTCTGGTGATGACGGTCGCCTTTGGAGCGAAGCGTCCTCGCACGGCTCTCGCCGCCGCTGCAGTGTCCTTCCTCCTTCTCCTGGGAGAACGGGATGCGGTCTGGTTCGTGGATCGCGCCTGGGCGATGATGGCCGCTGGCTGGTTCGCTTTCCTGAGCCTGCGGTTTCCGGGATGGACCTTGACCGCTCGCGCGGCGGCGGCGGTCGTCGCGGCGGCCACCACCGTGGCGGCGGCCGTGTTGGCGAGCCCCGCCTCCTGGACCGCTTTCGAGGGAGTGGTGGCCGATCGAGCTGCAGCGACTCTGGAGGCGATCACCTTCGAGCTCAGGCGTTCCGGAGGCATGGACCCCACCCTGGCGGCCCGGCTCGACATGGTCTTCCAGGCACAGGTCCTGGTCTTCCCGGCGCTTGCCGGCCTCGCCACCTCCGCAGCCCTCGCCGCGGCGTGGTGGGGCTACGGAAAGCTCTCGGGCGGAGGTGCCGAGCTCCAACCTCTGGCGACCTTCAATTTCAACGACCACTGGGTCTGGATCTTCGTGGTCGGACTCGGTCTGCTCGTGGTCGGCGGGATCAATCCTCCCAGCCGTCTCGCTCTCAACCTGCTGGTCTTCGCCGGCGGGTTCTTCGCATTGCGCGGTCTCGCCGTGGTCTCGTACCTCGGCCGTCGTCGCCGTCGCATCGTTTACGGGGTACTGGCCGTGCTGGGAGCCTTGGCTTGGCCGGGCATTCTTAGCGCCGCACTGATACTCGGAATCGCGGATGTCTGGCTCGACGCCCGCTCCCATCAACCCGAAGAGGCAACATGAAGCTAATCCTGCGCCGGCCCGTGTCCAATCTGGGCGAAGAGGGCGACGTCGTAACGGTTAGGCCGGGATATGGCCGCAACTACCTGATTCCCCAGGGACTGGCGTTTCCGGCCACCAAGCTGCACCTCGCCAGACTCGAGGAAGAGCGAGCTCAGAGGGAGGCTCGGGACCGCAGAGACCGGCTGGAGGCGCAAAGGCGGGCGGCGCTGCTCGAATCTCTCAGGCTCAAGTTCCTCGAGCGCGCCGGCAACGAAGGCCGGCTCTTCGGGTCTGTGACCGCTGCGGACATCGTCGCGCGGGTCGAGGATGCGGAGCTCGGGTTCGACCTGGATCGGCGGCTCATACAGCTCGACGAGCCGCTGAAGCAATTGGGCGTACACGGCGTGACCGTGCGTCTACACCCTGAAGTCACGGTGGACCTGCAGGTCACGGTCGAACCTATCGATTTCTAACGGCGGACGTGGAATGCAGGCTCCGCCGAACTACCCCACCCATGTGGTCGACGCGGTGTCGCTGGCGCTCGAACGCAAGGCGCGGGATGTCGTGGCGCTCGATCTTCGGGGCATATCGAGCGTTACCGATTTCTTCGTGATCGCTACCGGACGTTCCGATGTTCAGGTTCGAGCGATCGTGGAGAGAGTCGTTGAGGGCTTGCGGAACCAGGGTCTCCGCCCTAGTCATGTAGAAGGAGCGCGGGCCGGGCGCTGGGCCTTGGCCGACTATGTGGATATGGTCGTCCATGTCTTCCACCCCGATGCGCGAGACTTCTTTCGGCTGGAGCAGCTCTGGGGAGACGCCCCGGCATGGAGCGTCGGGCCCGGCGAAAACGAAACCACGCAAGAGAGAGAAGATGACTAGACCGAGCTGGGATCCGTTCGATCCCGGAAACCTGCCCGAGCTCTCCGCACAAACGGAGGGGCGTGGAAATCTCGTGGTCGTGGTCTCGACCCCTTCCATCCGGGACGGCAAATGGGCGGTGGGTGCGGCGGTGGCCGTCGCCGACGGCTTCAGCGAGGAAGGTCGGAAGGTCACCGTGGTGGACGCCGATCTCGACCTGCCCTCGCTCCACGAGCTCATGGATGCCGATGTGGGGGAGGGCGTGGTCGACCTCGTAGATTTCGGCGCCTCGGCCAATCGCGTGGTTCGGGACGCTCCCGGCGCCCGGTACAGCTTCATCAGCACCGGATCGTACGCGGTAGACCCCGAGAAGGTGCTTGAAAGCGAGATCTGGCGGGTCTTTTGCGAGGAACTTGTGGCGGCGGGCCACACCATCGTTGTCCACATCACCTCCGGGGTGCCCGGCATCCACGCCGTCCTCGGTCCGGCGACAGATGTCGTGGTGTTGACCTCGGATGGGCGCGACGACGAACATCTGGATAGCTTGCTGGTCGGCTGCGAGTCGCTGGTGAGGGGCGTGTACGGCCCTCACACCGGTGCGAGACCTGCTCCGGTCGACACGGGGGTCGGCGAGGCGGGTTCGGAAACCGACCTCCGCGATGCCGAGCCTGCGCCGGCATCGGAGATCCATCCGATCGACGGCTCGGGAACCTCGTCCGGCGGGCCGACCACTTCCGAAGGCCCGCCCGCCCGAGACCCGGTGCCGATGCGCCCCGGTCCCGCACAACGGGAGCCTGCGAAAGCGGAAGGCAAGCGGCGAGCCGGCGTGGACTCATCGTTCACGGACGGATCGTCCTCCGGCCGCAGGTGGATCTGGATCGGCGGCTTGGCGGCGGCGGTCACCGGAATAGCGCTGTGGCAGACCGGGGTGATCGATCTACCTCGGAGCAGTTCGGTCGATTCGGAATCCGAAGTCGTTCCCGAGAGCGCCCCGGACGCCGTTCCGGGAGAGGCGGAGGTCGACCCGGTTTCGAGTAGGCCTCCGCCTCCCGAGCCTGAAGTGATAGTCCCGGGTCCGTCGCCGCTGTTCCAAGGTCTGGCCGAAACGTCCGGGGCGCTCACCTACGGCGCTCAGGAGGCGGCCTACCAGACCTGGGACGATGCGTTGGACGGATTGGGCGACCTCGAAGCCCGGGGCCTTCCGGGGTTGATCGTGCCGGTGGTCGTAGATGGGACCACCTACTTCCGTCTGCTGGTGGGGCCGTTCTCCGACGCTGCGGCGGCTGGAGGCGTAAGCTCCGGGCGGCTGGATCGGAACCTGCGCCTGGCCTTTCACCTGGGAGAGAGCGCGGACGCCGATCTGGTTGACGCGAGGATGGCCGAACTCCTCGACCTGCGCGTGCCGACCTACCCGGTCACCGTCGAATTCGAGAACGGCGTCGTCGCGACTCGCATCTACGCCGGCGCCTTTTCCAGCCAGGCGGAGGCGGCGCTCGTCGCGGGCATCCTCTCCGAAGCCGGACTCGGCGAAGCCCCGCTCGTTTCGATCACCGGCGTCTCGCGGGGGCGTTGATCCACAGCCCGACCCGTCCAGCGCCCGTGGACCACCCTCGCTTCCGGCTCGGCAACCGCAACGGGGTTTCGTAGATGAGACTCTCGAGGCTGGAGCTCGCAGGATTCAAGTCCTTCGCCACCAGCACCACGGTCGAATTCCACGACGGCATGACGGCGTTGGTCGGCCCCAACGGCTGCGGCAAATCGAATGTCGTGGAGGCCATCCGCTGGGTCCTGGGCGAGCAGAAGCCAACCCATATCCGGGGTCGGAAGATGCAGGAGGTGATCTTCCACGGTTCGCGCAACCGCCGCCCCGCAGCCCGCGCCCAGGTGGCGGTGACCATAGACAACTCCGACGGAATCCTGCCGGTGGCGCACTCGGAGGTAGAAATAGGACGCTCCATCGATCGGGAAGGCAAGACGCGGTACACCATCAATCGTGCCGTCTGTCGCCTCAGGGACGTGGTCGACCTCTGCCGGGACACCGGTCTCGGGGTCGGCAGCTACTCGGCCATCGAGGGGCGGATGTTGAACGCCATCATCTCCGCCCGCGGGGACGAGCGTCGCGCGCTCTTCGAAGAAGCCGCCGGGATCGGCCGGTACAAGGACCGGCGAGCCGTGACCGAGCGTCGGCTCGACGCCGTAGCGGCGGACCTGCAAAGGCTTGACGATCTAGGTGTCGAAATACGGAAGAACGTACGTCGCCTCTCCAGGGAGAAAGGGAGGGCGGAACGTTACCTGAAGCAACGTTCGAGGCTTCGGGCGCTCGATGTCACTCTCGCCGAGCGTCGGCTCGACGACCTGCGCGATCAGCTCGCCAAGGTCGCCGCCGCCGGCCGGGACGCCGCAGGTGACGACGGTCCCGACGCGGTATCTTTTGTCCGCGCCGAGGCCGATCATCTGGCGCTCCGGAAGGAGGTCGATCTCTGCCGCGATGCGCGAGCGAAGGTCGTCGAGCGTCGGGGCGAGGCAGCCTCCGGGCTTGCGCGCTGCGAGCGCGAGCTGGCCGTGGCGGACGAACGGTCGGTCCAGGCCGAGGCCCGCATTTCTCGAAACGAGGAGTTGCGGAACGCTGAACTCGCCCGCCAAAAGGAGCTCGACGACGAGCTGGCGGTGACTCGGACCGGAATCGAGGGTGTCGAAGCCGATCTCCGCCTGGTTCGGCGCCGCACCGGCACGGCGGCGAACCAGGCGGAGGAACTGCGGGCGGGCATGGCCGCCGCTCGCCGCTCCGTCGAAACTCTCGCCGCCGCTCTGCGTGAGAACGCCCGGCTCTCCGCAGGGCTGGGCGGCGAGATCGAGGCGGGCGAAGAGAGGCTGCTCGCGGGGAGGCAGAGACTCGATGCGCTCGTGCGCGAGCGCTCCGAGTCTCTGAGAGGGCGACCTGGAGGCTGAGCTGGCCGCTGCCGCAAGCGCCGAGGTCGAAGCGGAAGCCGCTCTCGCGGCGGCTCGTGCCGCTTCCGTTTCGGCCACCACCCGCTTCGAAGATGCCCGCCGCCGCGAGCGGGCGCACACCGAGCGGCTCGAGACGGTCGAGCTCCGCCACGCGGCGCTCGCCCGTCTCGAACGCGACCGCGAGGGCTTCGAGCCGGTGGTGCGGGCGGTCCTCTCTCTGGGAGACGAATCCGTGATCGGCCCGCTATCCGACTTCATAACCGGTGACGACGAGGGCATGGAGCTCGTCGAGGCCCACCTGGGCGAGCTCGCCCGGGCGGTGGTGGTGAGCGACGCGGCGGCGGCTCTGCGGCTGGGGGAGTGGTTCGCCCGGGAATGGAAGGGCGGCGGAGGTCTGACCTTGTTGCCGCTCGACGCGGAGGAGCTGGTTGGAGAAGGGAAACGGAGCGGCGACCTCGCTCGCCGGATCGTCGCGGACGGACAGGGAGCGGCTTGGGTGAGGACCTTGCTGGACGGTGCGGCCGTCGTGCACGTGGGCGAATTCGAAGCCACCCTTCAAGGCGGGGTCTACAGAGTGGGTTATCCGGCGGGCGCGGCCGGTCTCCTCGAACGGCGTCGCGAGCTTCGCCGTCTCGGGACCGAACTGGCCGAACTACGGACCCGCGTCGACGACGCGCGGGAGATCGTCCGAAAGCGGAAGCTCGAGGCGGAGGCGCGGGCGGAGGCTGTCAGGGAGGGCCAGGCCGCTTTCGACACCGCCGGAGCGAAGCTCAGGCGGCTGGAAGACGAGGTTGCGGCGCTCTCTCTCGGCAAGGAGCGTGCGCGGCGCGTGGCGGAGGAGATCGCCCTGCAGATCGAACGCATGGAGAGCGAGCGTTCCGAGGTCTCGGAGCGGCTCGAGAGCGCACGCTCTCGACTGGTCGTTCTGACCGCCGAGGAAGCCGAGCTTACCCGCAAGCTCGCGGTCGAACAGGCCGGGCTGGACGAAGTCCGGACGGCCTGGGAGAAGGTGCGCACGCGGGTGACCGGGATCACCGTCGAGGGCGCGCGCCTCGACGGCGAGCTCGCTCGCCTCCAGGAGCGAGCTACCGCCATCACCACCGAGCACGATCGCGTCGAGGCGACGCTTCGTCGCCTCGCGCGGGAGCTCGACGCGGACCGCCGTCGGCTCCAGGAAGGTGAGAAGGTCATGAAGGAGGGGCGGGCCCGCCTGCAGGAGCTCTTCGACGCCGGAGACCGGCTCGCCGCCGAACTCGCCGCGGCCGACGATGAGCTGGAAGAGCTGAAGCGGCGCCTTGGCAAGAGCGAGGGAAATCTGCGCGAGGCTCGCCGCCTCGAGCGCGACCGGAAGGAGCGCAGCCACCGGCTGGAGCTGGAACGCAGAGAGCTTCAGGGTTCGGTCAAGCTCATCGAAGAGCGCGTGCGGGCCGAGTGGGGACGCTCGCCGGACGAGCTCCTGGCAGTGGTCGAAACGGTGGAGGGCGCGAACGAGGAGCTCGCCCAGGAGCGCGACAGACTCAGTCGACTCCTGACGCGACACGGCCCCGTCAACGTGCTCGCGGTGGAGGAGCACGCGGAAGCGCGGGAGCGGCTGAGCTTTCTGAACTCGCAGCACGACGATCTGACGGCGGCACGGGCCGACCTGCAGGAGGCGATCAGGGATATCGATCAAACGGCGGAAAAGCGGTTCGGCGAGACCTTCACGGCGGTCCAGGAGAGCTTCGCCAGCGTCTTCGAGAAGCTGTTTCCCGGCGGAGAAGCCGAACTGCGCATGGGTGACTCGCCCGAGTCCCCGATCGAGATCCATGCCAGCCCGCGGGGCAAGCGCTTCAGGAGGATCGAGCTGCTCTCGGGAGGCGAGCGAGCCCTCACGGCTCTCGCGTTGCTCTTTTCGCTCTACCTGGTCAAGCCCTCTCCGTTCTGCCTGATGGACGAGGTCGACGCCACGCTCGACGAGCACAACATCGGTCGTTTCCTCCGTCTGCTCGACGAATTCAAGGACCGCACCCAGTTCATAGTCATCACCCACAACCCGCGCACCGTCGCTTCGGCGGACTGGCTCTACGGCGTCACGATGGAGGAGGCCGGTACGAGCACGCTCGTCACCATGCGGTCGGACGGCGAACCTCTAAGCGAAGACCGGGGATCCGGCTCGGAGAAACCCGCAGCCTGACGCACCACCCGCGGCTCAGCGTGGACTCGCCGTCTGGCGCACCGCCAAACCAGGGAGAAGAGACGAAGATGCTCGTTGTCATGAGGCGTGACGCGCTTCCGGAGCAGATCAAGGCCGTGACCCGCGCGATCGATGAGATGGGCTACACCGCGCGTCCGATTCCGGGCGGGCAGAGAACGGCCATCGGAGTGGTCGGCAATCGCCGCGGAGTGGATCCCGGGGGGCTGCCCGCGCTCGCCGGCGTGCTGGAGGTCATCCCTGTCACGCACCCCTACAAGCAAGTGTCACGGGAGTGGAAGGCCGACGACACGATCGTGAACATCGGGGCGGGGGTCGCCTTCGGCGGTCCTCACGTGCCTCTGATCGCGGGGCCGTGCTCGGTGGAGGGTGAGAGCGAGATTCTGGAGATCGCCCACATGGTCCGGGCCGCCGGGGCCCACGCGCTCCGAGGGGGAGCGTTCAAACCCCGCACCTCGCCGTATTCCTTCCAAGGACACGGTGAACGCGGTCTCGAGATGCTTGCTCGAGCCCGGGAGGAGACCGGGCTGCCCGTGGTCACCGAGGCCGTCGACCCCGACGGCGTGAACTTGGTGGCCCAGTACGCCGACGTGGTCCAGATCGGGGCTCGCAACATGCAGAACTATCCCGTCCTCAGAAGAGCCGGGAGGTGCGGAAAGCCGGTTCTGCTCAAACGGGGGCTCTCCGCGACCATCGAGGAGTTTCTGCTGGCCGCCGAGTACGTCCTCGCCGAGGGCAACTCCGACGTCATTCTGTGCGAACGAGGGGTGCGCAGTTTCGACCCCTACACCCGGAACGTCTTCGACCTGACCGCCGTTCCCGTCGTCAAAGGTCTCTCGCACCTTCCCATCATCGCCGATCCTTCGCACGGTACCGGTCTGCGGGACAAGGTTCCGCCCATGGCCCGCGCGGCGGTGGCGGCCGGCGCCGACGGCCTGATCGTGGAGGTGCATCAGACGCCGAACCGTGCGCTCTCCGACGGAGCCCAGTCGATCTACCCCGAACAGTTGGAGGCGATGATGGCGGGCATGGCGGCCATCGCCGAGTCGATCGGGCGGAGGCTGGGGTCCGTCTAGGAGGCCCCGTCACGGCACGATGTCCCAAAACGACATTCAAATGCCCCGTTTGAAGGGTGAACTTGGATGTTGTGACTTACCATGCCAACTCCGACGGAGCCCTCCCGCCCCACCTGCTCGGACGCGGAGGCGAGCTCATAGCCAGGCGTCACCTCGAGGACGGCGGGTGGGAGATTCTGGCCACAAACTACCGTTTCGGGCGGCGCGAAGTGGATATCGTCGCCCGGCGGGAGTCGCTGGTCTCCTTCATCGAGGTCAAGACCCGCTCCGGAACCGCCTTCGGAAGCCCCATGGAGTCGATCACGTGGAGGAAGCGACGAGACATCGAACTCGTCGCCAGGGCCTATCTGGTCCAGAGCCGGCTCTGGGACGCCGATGTGCGTTTCGACGTCGTCTCCGTCGAGCTGCCGAGGAACAGCACGATCCGCTGCCAGCACATCGAAGACGCCTGGAGACCCGGGTGGCGTTGACCGCACCGCCGCGAGAAACTATATTTCCGCGTGCCTCAGGTCCGCGGGCCGCGCGCCCGTGAACCCCGTCAGGGCCCCGCAGGCAGCAGCGGTAAGCGTGGACGACGGTGCCGTGGAGCGCCTGAGGCACTTTTCTCTCCCGGCGCGGGAACCGACTTGGCGCAAACTGCATTAGCGAGGAAGTACCGGCCCCGTTCGTTTTCGGACGTCGCGGCACAGCAGCACGTCTCGGACACGCTCCGTCGTGCCGTGAGCGGCGACCGCACGGCTCAGGCGTATCTCTTCTGCGGTCCCAGGGGCGTGGGCAAGACAACCCTTGCGCGCGTGCTCGCCATGGCTTTGAACTGCCCGCTGCGCAGTACGGATCAGTCGTCCGAGACAGCAGGCGAGCCGTGCGGCGAGTGTGAGAGCTGCCGAAGCATCTGGGCGGGTCAGGCATCGGTCGACATCGTGGAGATCGACGCCGCCTCCAACCGGGGCGTGGATGCGGCGCGAGACCTGCGCGAGCGAGCCATGTACGCTCCCTCGGGCGAGTCCAGGCGCAAGGTCTACATCGTGGACGAGGCCCACATGCTCACCCGCGAAGCCTGGAACGCGCTGCTCAAGATTCTGGAGGAGCCTCCGCCGGGCGTCGTGTTCGTTTTCGCAACTACGGAACCGCAGAAGATCCAGCAGGCGGCCGGTCCCATACTTTCGCGCTGCCAGCGCTTCGACTTCCGACGGATCTCGGTGATCGACATCGTCGCGCGGATGAAGGACGTGCTCGCCGAAGAAGGTCTCTCGGCCGAAGACGCCGCTCTCACGGTGATCGCGCGCAAGGCGGACGGCGGGATGCGGGACGGTCTCTCCCTCCTCGATCAGGTTCTCTCCTTCAGCCGAGGGGAGATGACTGCGGAGGTGGTGCGCGGCGTGCTTGGGGTCGTCAACGAGGAACGCTTCCTCGAGCTTTTCGGCATCGTCGCCGAGAGACGCCACGCCGAGATCTTCACTTTCGTCGAATCCCTCAGCGACGACGGCTTCGACGTGGTCGAGTTTTACTACGGCCTCCTGGACATGTTGCGCCGCTTGCTCCGTTTGCGGCTCGCGCCTTCCGGGGCCGACGCCGGGAGCGATTCCGATACGCGATTTGCCGGTCTAGCGACCAGGTTCGAGCCGAGCGATCTCGTGAGGATGCTCTCCGCTGCGGCCGAACTCGAGACTCGAGGCAGTCTCCGACGCAGTCCCAACCCACGCATTCTCGTCGAGATGCTCCTCCTACGCATGAGCTACCTCGACCGGGCCGTCGAGATCGAAGAGGTGATCGCAGCGCTGGGCGGCGCACCGCGAAGCGGGTCTTCATCGAATCCGCCCGATGGCTCGGCTGGGGTGCCCGCGCCCGGGACCGCCCCGAGCCAAGGAAGCGGTCACGGGCCGAGCCGGCTTCCCGAGACGACGAAGCCCATCTCCCCTCACGTCGTCGCCCCCTCGCCGGCCCCCCAAGCCAAGGCCGCCGGTCCCCGCGCGGAAACCGCAGCTTCCCGCAGACCTGCCTCCACCGAGCCGGAACGGGACCTCCACCGGGTCGCCCGGAATCCGGAACCGGTCGATTCACGGGATGCTGCGTCGGTCGGCTCGCGGGGCGAGAAATCGGTCGGATCGCGAGGAACCGGAAAGCAGCGACCGAAGCGACGAACCGGGCTTCCCCCGACATCCTCCCGGACGTCCCCCGGACTCACGCTCGACAAGGTGCTCGAGCTGGAACCAGGCCTGCGACCGGCGGTAGAAGAGCTCGATCTGGAACTCGTCCGTCCACTCGATCGATAGCTGATGAACATCTCCCAATTGATGCAGTTAGGCCAGCAGATGCAGTCCAAAATGACTCAATTGCAAAGAGACCTCGACACCAGCACTCAGTCCGCGTCCTCGGGGGGCGGAATGGTCACCGCGACCGTGGACGGACGGGGAGCGGTGCAGGCCATCGCGATCGACCCGGTCTGCGTCGATCCCGAAGATGTGGAGATGCTCGAGGATCTCGTGCTCGCGGCCGTTTGCGAAGCTCAGGCCCAGGCGCTGAAGGTCTACGAACGTGAGATGAAGAAGGTGACCGGCGGACTCCCCGGCATCCCCGGAATTCCCGGGCTCCCGGGGCTCTCCTAAAGGGTCGAAACTCTCTCACGCCTGAACTCTCTGACTCAGGAACAAGGACAGGGGACCGCATGTCGGTGATCGACACCCTCACCGACGAGTTCACCCGCCTGCCGGGCATCGGCCGGAAGACGGCGATTCGGCTCGTGCATCATCTGCTGGGCAACACACGCGCGGACCCGGAGCGGCTCGCCACAGCCCTCTTGGAGGTCGCCGAACGGGTGAGCCCCTGCCCTCGGTGCGGCAATTTCACCGAGGAGGAGGTCTGCAAGGTATGCCGCGATCCGCGTCGCGACGAGGGTCTGATCTGCGTCGTCGAGAAGCCTTACGACGTGATGGCCATCGAGCGGACCGGCGAGTATCGCGGACACTATCACGTGCTGGGCGGCAGGCTCTCGCCCATGGACGGCATCGGCCCCGAACAATTGCGCGTCGACGAGCTGCTGGACCGGATTCGGGGGAGCGTTCGGGGGAGCGAGGAGAAAGTGGACGAGGTCATCATCGCCACGGCCCCGGACATAGCACACGACGCCACCACCGTATACCTTGAAGGCGTTCTTCGTCCTCTCGGGGTTCGGGTCACGCGTTTCGCCAGCGGCCTTCCCGTCGGGAGCGATCTGGAATATGTGGACGGCGCCACCATCGCGCGCGCTCTCTCGGGCAGAAGAGAAAGCACATGAACTGGGTACCCAACGCCATCACCATCGGACGTATGTTGGCGACCCCGGTCGTGCCCGTGCTCGCCCTCTCGACCGGTACCACGTGGCGGTACTGGGCGTGCGCCGCCTTCGTGGCCCTTGCACTCTCCGACGCTCTCGACGGCTACCTCGCAAGGCGCCTGAAGGTGGTCTCGAATCTCGGCAAGCTGCTCGATCCGGTGGCGGACAAGCTGCTCATGGTGGCGACCCTGCTGCCCATCTACGCCATCTCGCACCGCGGTCCGCCGACCGAACTCCTGCCCTGGTGGGGCGAGTTTCCTCTATGGGCGCTGCTCGTCATTCTCGGCCGGGAAGGGCTGGTGACCGGCTTCCGTCTCTACTCCGCGAAAATCGGCGTGGTGATCAGCGCCGACTGGACGGGGAAGTGGAAGATGCTCATCCAATCGATCTTCTGCGGAGCGGCGTTGCTGTGGTATCCGCTCAATCTGACCGCTACCGAGGAGGGCTGGAGTTCCCAGCTCTGGATACAGATTCGCGGTATCGGCGAGGCCATTGTGGGGGTCAGCCTGGCTGCGGCGCTCGTACTCACGATCTACTCCATGGCGCACTATTTGTGGAGCTATCGGACGCTCCTCGGGGCGAAGCCGTGACCGGTGCCGCCGCTCTCGTCGATTCTCTGCGCGGTCGCGGTCTCTCGCTGGCGGTGGCCGAGAGCTGCACGGGCGGGATGCTCGGAGCGGAGCTGACCGCGGTTCCAGGGAGCTCGGAGGTCTTTCTGGGCGGCGTGATCTCCTATGCCGACGATTTGAAACGGGAGCTTCTCGGCGTCCGGGACGCTACGTTGGCGTCCTGCGGAGCCGTGTCCGAACGTGCGGCTGCGGAAATGGCGGTGGGGGTCCGGAAGGTCGCGGGCGCCGACGTGGGCATCGCGGTCACCGGGATCGCGGGACCGGGAGGGGGGACCTCGGAAAAGCCCGTGGGTACTGTCTGGATCTGCGTCGCGGTCGGCGAAGAGCTGGGTGCGGAGGTGCACCGCTTTGGGGGAGAAAGGGATGAGGTGCGGCGCGCCTCGGTCGACGCGGCGGTGACGAGCGCCCTGCGCGCGCTGCCACAAACAACAGGTTGAAGAAATGACAGGGACCACCGAACCGAAACCGGGCGAAGACAACGAAGTCGGAAGCTGCGCTGCCGGATCCGATATTGAGCCCGGAGGTGCGGAGACAGGCGAAGACCGGCCGGCCGGCGCTGAGGAAGACGGATCTGCCGACGCAGGTGAGCCTGAGGGCGGAGCTCTCGCCGACAGCGTGGCGGAGCTCGAGGAACGCAACCTCCGGCTGCACGCCGAGTTTCGGAACTACCGTAGGCGCAGCGAGCGCGAGCGGCTCAATGCCTGGGCCAGGGCTCAAGCCGATCTGGTCCGCGGCATTCTCGACGCCCTCGACGATCTCGACAGGGTTTCCGCCCTGGAGCTCGATCAGGCGAGCGTGGAGTCGATCATGAAGGGCATCGATCTCGTCTCGGAGAAGTTCGCTCGTTCGCTCGCGGACGCCGAGGTCGAGATCATCAGGCCTGAGGGCGAGGTTTTCGATCCCGTGAGCATGGAGGCCGTGGTCCGAGTGCCGACGGAGTCGGAAGACGACGACGACCGCGTGGCGATGGTGGTCCAGAAGGGATACAGGCTCGGCGACATCCTGATTCGCCCCGCCAGGGTAGGCGTGTTCAAGAAGTGATGAGCGCTCCGCGGAAGGACTACTATCGGATTCTGGGGGTCGGAGCCAAGGCCTCTCAGGACGAGATCAAGGCGGCCTACCGCACGCTGGCCAAGAAGCACCATCCCGACAAGAATCGGAACGACCGTCGCGCGGCGGAGCGTTTCAAGGAGGTCGGAGAGGCCTACTCCGTGCTCAGCGACCCGAAGAAACGGCGAGAGTACGACAACATCCGCAGACTGAGCGCTTTCCGGCTGGGTCAGGCGTCGGGAGGGCGTTCCGGAACCGGGGCGAGGTCCGCCGGGAACGCCTCCGACTACTCCTTCGAGGATCTCCAGGGCGGTTTCGGCCATATCTCCGACCTCTTCTCCTCCCTGTTCGGTCAGGACCAGGCGGACGAGCCGAGCTCGGGCCGAACGGCGGGACCGACAAAGGGCGCCAACGTCGAGTACGTGCTCGATATTCCTTTTCTGACGGCGGTTCGGGGGGGCAAGGTCACGGTAGCGCTCTCCATGACGGAGAAGTGCGTAAACTGCGAGGGCTCGGGCGCCGCCCCCGGAACCGGGTTGGCGACCTGCGGGGAGTGCAAAGGGGTCGGCAAGGTATTCTTCGGGCAAGGCAAGTTCGCGGTGGAGCGACCTTGTCCGGCCTGTCTGGGCAGAGGGAGGAGGCCCGAATCCCCGTGCGACACTTGCGCGGGCCGGGGGGAGCTTCGCAAGCCCCGCAACGTGCGTGTCGAAGTGCCGGAAGGCACTGACAGCGGGACCAAGGTTCGACTTCCCGGCCGAGGCGAGCCCGGCGCAAACGACGGGCCTGCGGGCGACCTCCTCGTGACTTTCAAGGTCAAGCCCCACCGCTTCTTCGACCGAGACGGGCTCGATGTCCGCGCCAAGGTGGCGGTCAACCTAGCGCAGGTCACGCTCGGCTCCGCAGTGAAGGTCAGCACCGTCGATGGCAGAAAGGTCGTGATCAGGATTCCGCCGGGAACCCAGTCGGGCACCAAGTTCCGGGTGCGCGGCCGGGGAGTCCAGCGCGGGGAGCGTCGAGGCGACTTCTACGTCGAGGTCAGAGTCACCATACCGAAGGACCTGTCCGAGGACGAGCTCTCGGCGATGGAGGAGTTCGCCAAGGCGTCCGGCATGAGGCGCTGAGCCCTCTCGATTCTTCCTCCCCCTCGAACCTCGTCCGCTGCGGTAAGGAATACCGCCGACTGTCCGGGTGAGACCGCCCGCACCGGTTCGTCGAACTCGAAGCTCACCGATCCCGTGCTGTCGCGGCCGACCACTGTCCCGCTGGTGATTGCGCCTCGGTAGCGAATCTGAAGGCGGAGCCGCTCCCCCGCATCGGCCTCCGGGCCGAGCCAGTTGAGACTGTTGATCTCGACCCCCTTCGCATAGAGTTCATCCCGAGCGCCGACCACGACCTCCCGGGTCTCGGGTCGGATCTCCAGCACGAACATGCGCTCGTTCATGCCGCCCCCCAGGCCCCGCCGCTGTCCGACGGTGAAGCCGGAGTAGCCGTCGTGCCGGCCCACGAGGTCGCCGTTCCGGGTAACGACGGGTCCCGGCTGGAGCGCCGGGTGTCTGGCCGGCAGCCTCCGTGCGAGCAGGTCGCGGTAGCTCCCGGCAGGGACGAAGCATATGTCCTGCGACTCCGGCTTTTCGGCGGTGGCGAGCCCCAGCGCTCGAGCCCGTTCGCGGACCTCGGCCTTGGTCAGCTCACCCACCGGGAAGAGAAGTCGAGGCAGGAGCTCTGCGGGAACGCCCCACATGTAGTAGGACTGATCCTTGGCGGGATCGAGCCCTCGGAGCAGGCGGGAGCGACCGCCCTCGTGGACTATGCGCACATAGTGGCCGGAGGCGATCGTGTCGCAACCGAGGGCCTCGCCTCGTTCCAGGAGGCCGGCGAACTTGGTCGTGCCGTTGCAGTTGACGCACGGATTCGGAGTTCTGCCGAGGGCGTACTCCTCGACGAAGTCGTCGATGACGTCACGAGTAAAGTCCTCTTCCACGTCGAAGACGTAGTGCGGCACGCCCAACCTGTCGGCCACTCGCCTCGCGTCGAGTATGCCGTCGAGACCGCAGCAGGTGCGCGGGTTCTCGGGCGTCTCCTCGTAGCAGAAGGTCTTCATCGTGGCTCCCACCACCTCGTAGCCTTTCTCCACGAGCAGGGCGGCCGCGACCGAGGAGTCGACTCCGCCGGACATGGCCATCAGCACGCGGTTCACGACCGCCGCGCCATCACGCGCTCGACGGCCTCCAGCGTGAGCGAGATGTCGTCGTCGGTCGTGTCGCGACCGAGGGAGAAGCGCACCGACGCTCCGCCTCGTCCGGGATAGAGAGCGTCGATAACGTGGCTGCCGCTCGATCCGCTCGAGCAGGCGGATCCTCCGGAGCAGGCGATCCCTTCCATGTCGAGACCGAACACGATCGACTGGGTGTTGACGTCGGGGAAGTGCAGACTGGTGACCGAGCCTACGCGAGCTGCGGCGACGGCGTTGACGGTGACCCCCGGGTAGCGCCGTACGATCTCTCGCTCGAGCCGGTCGCGCAAGGCGGTCACCGTAGCGCAGCGCTCCTCTCGCTCGGCCTCCGCCAGATCGACCGCGAAAGAGAAGCCGACGGCTCCCGCCACGTCCTCGGTCCCGGGCCGGAGTCCGCGCTCCTGGCCTCCGCCGACCAGCAGGGGCGCGACCTTGGTGCCCCTTCGCACGACAAGTGCGCCGGTGCCCTTGGGGCCGTAGATCTTGTGACCCGTGATCGAGACCATGTCCACGGCCAGGTTCCGGAGGGAGAGGTCCGTCTTTCCGATGGCCTGGACGGCGTCGGTGTGGAGCATGCAACCTTCCCGCTCGGCGAATCGCCCGGCGATCTCGGCAAGCGGCAGCATCATTCCGGTCTCGTTGTTCACCCACATGATCGACGCCATGCAGGGGCCGCACTCAAGAGCCTCCGTCAGCCTGTCCATCTCCATCTCGCCGTCGGCCGTGACACCGAGCTCCAATGCGGGGGCGGCGGCATCGCCCTCTCCGGCGGTGCGCCTCACCGCGTCGAGCACGGCGTGATGCTCGACAACGGTCGTCGCGACTGTCGGCGGAGTCCCCTCGCTCTCGTGGAGCTGCCGACACCCGCCGACCACCGCCAAATTGTCGGCTTCAGTTCCGCCGCTGGTGAAGTACACCTCGACGGGCAAACAGCCGATGGCCCCGGCCACGCGCTCCCGGGCCTCCCACAGCGCCTTGGCCGCAGCCCGTCCCCAGCGATGGGGGCTCGACGGATTGCCGAAGGTTCCGTACAGGTAGGGAAGCATGGCCTCCCGAACCTCTTCGCGGACCGGCGTGGTCGCGGCGTTATCGAGATAGACTGACGGCATGACGAAATCTAGCGGCCTGCGGCGATACTCGCACGAGCGCCGAGCGCGGCATCCAGGGCGGATGCGGAGTCGCGCTGCTGCGGGAGGCTTTGGCCGGGGGCTGCTAGCCCATCAGAAGCTCGATACGCGCAGCTCAGCCAGATCGTGCACTTCCAGGGCTTCCCGTGCGCGGAAGGGTTCGCCGTAGCGCGCTCGGATCAGTGAACCGTAGTGCGCCAGCTTGGCCAGAACCTGTTCGGCTATCGGGCGATCTCCGCCCGGAAAGACCTCGCCCATCCCGGTCGCCCCTTCGAACTGCGAAGGGTAGGCGGCCATCGCCGCCATGCGGGCCTCGACGTGTTTCGAGATGTCCACGACGAAGTCGGGAGGGTCGGCGTCTTCGCGAAAGGCGGTGGCGTGGACTAGCTTGTGCGGGCGGAAGGCGGAACCTAGCTCGGGCCGGTACTTGCGAAGGCCGGCCAGGAACGAAGCATGCCTGACGAGCTCGGCGGTCCGTTCGTGGTCGGGGTGCCTGCCCGTTGTCCAGTGGGTGACCACGACTCGCGGACGCAGCTTGCGAAGGTGACCCGTCAGGAGCGAGAGCGAATCGGGATCCACGACGATGCGGGCATCGGGAAGACCGGCGTTCAGACGCAGATTCACGCCCAGAACGGAAGCGGCGCGGGCGGCTTCTTCGAGCCGGATCTCCGGCGTACCCGAACTACCCATCTCGCCTGCGGTCAGGTCGAGAACGCCCACCCTGCGACCGGCAGCGGCCGCCTTGGCCAAAGAGCCTCCGCAAAGCAGTTCGGCATCGTCCGGATGCGCCATGACCGCCAGGAGGTCGAGCCCGACGGCGGTCACTCCCTGCGCAGCGCTTCCACGGGATCGAGTCTGCTGGCCTTGAGAGCTGGCGCCAGCCCGAAAAGTATGCCGGTGAGCGCGGCCATCGCCAGTGCGACCGCGACCGACCAGAGCTGGAGCTGGGCTGGAATCGGGGTCCAGCGGGCGACCCCCTCCGCTATGCCCCAACCGGCGAGAATGCCGACCGCCGCACCGGCCACAGTCAGCGCGGACGCTTCGGTGAGGAATTGCCAGAGCACTTCGCCCCGGGTGGCGCCGAGCGCCTTGCGCACACCGATCTCCTTCGTGCGCTCGGTCACGCTGATGAGCATGATGCCGATCACGCCGACTCCGCCGACGAGCAGGCCTACCGAGGTGAGCCCGAGCATCACGAGGAAGAGGATGCCGGTGATCTGGTTGAAGAGGTCGAGGATCTGCTGGCTGGAAAGGAGCGCGAAGTTGTTTTCGTCGGCGGGATGCAGCCTGCGCGTCTGGCGCAGCTCGGTGATCACTTGGTCTTCGGCCTCCGCCTTCGTGACCGAGTCGGCGGGCACCACGTCGATGCGGGCTTGCCAGAACGACTCGCGCAGCCGCTTGCGCACGGTGCTCCACGGGAAGACGGCGAACTCGCCGAAGGCGTCGGAAAAAATGTTGGAGGCCATGCGATAGACTCCGACGACCGTGAAGGGCACCTGCGGTGTGCGCCACGTGGAGACCCGCACGCGCTGTCCGATCGGGTCGCGCTCTCCGAAGAGCTCGGTCGCCAGATCTTCCGAGATGACGACGACGGCGCGGCTGGCGCTTACTTCGGACTCGGTGAAATCTCTGCCGGCGATGAAGTCGCCGGGCGAGTAGGCGCTCCAGCCTGAGGAGACGGCGCTGCCCTGGGCCTCCCGCACTCGATTGCCCAAAGCCTCCATCGAGCCGACTCCAAAATCCATCGTGTAGAGGGCTTCCTGGACGGCCGGGAGAGTCCGGATTCGACGAGCCTCTTCCGGGGTGATCTGCGGCTTGTTCCACCAGGGCGGCCTGTTGTTGCCCTCGTCCGAGATGCGCACGGCGGTGAAGTCGAAGCGTACGACGGAGAAGTTGTCGGGGCCCGCAGACTCGACGGCGCTGACCACCGAGGTCCGGATCCCGACCACCAGCGCCGCTATCGCAACGACCACGGACACGCCGACTGCGACGCCCAGGATCGTAAGGCCGGTGCGCACCAGGTTGTCGCGCATTGTCCAGAACGCTATGACGAGGCCTTCCCAGAGCCCGGTGATCCGGCGCCCGAGAGTCGTCGGTTTCCTATTCATAGCGGAGTGCGTCCACGGGGTTCATTCTCGCGGCCCGGGCGGCGGGGTAAACCCCGGAGGCGATCCCGACCGCGATGCCAAGCACTACGCCGATGGTCACCCAGAGGGGCGAGATGGCGGCGGGCAGCGGCGATAGAGCGGCAGCCAGCATGGCGATCCCGATTCCCATGGCGACGCCGAGCCCGGCGCCTACCGTGGTCAGGGTGACCGACTCGATGAGCACCTGCGTCAGAATGTCGCGTCTGCGGGCGCCGAGAGCCTTGCGCACGCCGATCTCGCGTGTCCGTTCCATGACCGAGACGAGCATGATGTTCATGATCACTATCCCGCCGACCACGAGCGAGATGCTGACCAGGCCGGGCAGGGCGGTGAAGAGCACACGCGAGATGTCGTTCCAGAAGCTGATGGCGTCCTCGGAGGTCTCGACCGCGAAATTGCTCTCCTCGAACGGGCGGAGCCGGCGCTGAACCCGCATGATGCCCTCGACTTCGGACTGGGTCAGCGCAACATCGTTGGGATCCAAGGGCTGAACGATGATCTCGTCGACGACCCCGAGCGGATTGAGCCAGCGTTGGAGGGGCGAGGTGGCAGGTACGTAGACGAAGTTGTCCAACGACTGGCCGAAGAGCGAGCCGCGCTCCTCGAGGACTCCGATGATTCTGTACGGAGTGCCCCTGAGCCGAATCCGCCGTCCGACCGCCTCTTCCTGAGGATAGAGAACCTCGGCGGTTTCCTTGCCAACGACCGCTACCGGGAGCCCGCGCTGAGCCTCCTGATCGCCGAACACCCTGCCTCTCGCCACGTCGAGACTCCGGATGGCGAAGGCCTCGGGCGAGGAGCCCACCAGGCGTACGTTGCTGGCGGTGCGTCCGTTGTCGGCCACCACTTCCGACGAGGCGTCGCTCTCGATGGCCACCAAAGCGGAAACGGCGAGTTCCTCTCGGATGGCGTCGGCCTCCCGGGTTCTGAGTCTGGGGAAGCGCTGCCGACGGCGGACCACGGACTCGTCGCTGCTGAGGTCGTCCGGGAAGCGGCGAACGGTGAGCGTGTTGATGCCGAAGATTTGGGAGGTGACCTCCTCGCGCATGTAACGGTCGATCCCCTCGATGGCGGTTACCACCGTGATCAGGAAGGTGATGCCGAGGATGACGCCGAGAAGCGAGAAGACGCTCTTCATCTTCTGGGTTCGTATCTGCTGCATGGCGAGGCGAACGCCTTCCCATACGTTCACGTCAGTTGACCACCGGCCTGTCGCTGACCCGGATCCGGTCGCCCGTGTCAAGGATCCGCACCGCCTGATAAGGCCCCGCCACCACCGAGTCGCCCTGGCTGACTCCGGCCACGACCTCGAAGTAGTCGCGGCCCGTGATCCCCACCTCAACCGGTGTGAAGGTCACGATTCCGCCCTCGATCGTGAAAACGCCCTCGACCGGCTCGGCCTCCTCCTCGGTGCTCGACAAGCTCCGATTGAGGCCGACGGAGGTCTCTTCCTCGTTGCCGTCGTCCCGCCTGATCATGCCGCCGTCCCCTTCGCGGGCCGTCAGGGCGATGAAGGGCACCGAGAGGGTGCCCACGCGCCGCTCGGTGACGATTTCCGCCGTAGCGGAGAGGTCGGGCCTGAGCTCGACCCCTGTGGGAGCGAGGGTGATCACGACCTCGAAGTCGATCGCCGCCTGCGTGCCGGTGTTCTGCTGCGACGGGGGCACGATGGCCGAGTTGCCGATCTCCGTGACCGTACCGAGGAACTCCATTTCGGGGAAGGCGTCGATGGCCACGACGGCGTCGTCGCCGATCGAGATGTCCGGGACGTTGGTTTCGTCGACCTTGACGACGACCTCCATTACCGAGAGGTCGGAGATGGTGAGCACCAGGCTTCCGGGGTTGTTCATCGTCCCGATTATGACCGTTTCTCCCTCCTCGACATTGAGGCGGGTGACCCGGCCGTCCATCGGGGCGGTGAAGACGGTCTTGGAGAGTTCCTCCCCGGCTTCGCTCACCGCGGCCTCGGCCTGCTCGACGCCGTGGCGGGCCGAGGACACGTTGGCCTCCGCGATCTGCAACTGCGTGCGTGCGTCCTCGAGCTGCTGGTCGGAAACGAGACCGTTGCCGCCGCGGGCATCGAGGCCTTCCATTCTTTCGAGAGCGCGCGTTGCGCTCGCGAGACTGGCCTGCTGCTGCTGGAGACCGGCGTTCGACTGGGCGAGCGCGGCCTCGGTCCGGTCTAGGGCGGCCTGGTAGCGGTCGGGCTCCAGACGCAGGAGCACCTGCCCGCTCTTGACGTAGTCGCCCTCTTCCACCAGAACCTCGGTGACCTTGGCGGAAACGTCGGAGCTGATGTCGACCGTGCGCACGGCCCGGATGTTGCCGCTGGCCTCCACGAACTGGAAGAGATCGCGGGCCTCGACCGTGGCCACTCGCACGAGTGTGCCGACCGAGTCGTCTCGGTTGCGGGAGATTACGGCGGCGGCGGCCAGAATGCCGACTATGCCTACGGCGATGATCGCCTTGAGTGTGTTGCTCATGTGCCTGAGGCTGGAGAAAATGGGGGGTCAGCGCAGCCGGCGACCGACGAACGCCTCGAGAGCCGTGACCGCGTCGTGATATGCGAACAAGGCGATGGCGCGGTCGCGTTCCGCCTGGGCGAACAGCGTCTGCGCGTTGGTTAGTTCAACGAAGGTGATGACGCCCAACTGGTATCTTTCCCGTGCCAAGGTGAGCTGGGTGTCGGCCAGATCCCGATTGCGGGACTCGAGCTCCGCGCTCCGATATGCCGTCCTGACGTTGCCGACCGCTATCAGGATGTCGGCGGTCACGGCCAGCTCCCGCTCGCGCAACTGGTGCGCCTGGTCCTGGCTCGCAACCCGAGCCGCCTCGACGTTCCTCTCCCTGCCCAGCCCCTGGAAGATTGGGACGCTCACATTGAAGGAGACGGACGGAGGAGAGCCTTGGAAACTGAAGGGGAACTGGGAGTTGGCGTCCTCGATTGCCCGACGGGTGGCGTCGGTGAACTCGATTCCCGAGCAGTCCTGGGGGGGGAGGGGACGGGCCAGGCGCGAGTAGAGATCGTTGATGGTCTCGCAGGAAGCCCGTTGAGAAGCGACCGCAGCTCGCGCCTGAGCGATCTGGCCGTCGACCGAGCTGGCCTGTCTGGTGAATCCGCTCCAGCCGGTGGAGACGGAAAAAGACGGCAGGTAGGCGGTCCTCGAGATCTCGACCCCGAGATCGGCCGCCTCCTGATTCGCTCGGCCGGCTATCAGTACGGGGTTCTCGACGAAGGCGACGTCGATGAGCTCGTGCTCTTCCCATAGCGGCTCCTCGAGCTCGAAGGTGGTCGTGAGCACGAACTCGGGATCGCCAGTGATCCCCAGTTGCTGGAGCAGCCTTCTACGGGAGGTTTCGACGGCGTTCCCGGCCTGGAGGACGCTCACTTCGGCGCGTCCAACCTGAACGGCGGCGGTTCCCACATCTATGGAAGTCACCGCGCCCACCTCGAATTGGCCCTCGGCCAGCTCGAGGTTCAAGGCCGCGTTTTCGAGCTGAAGCTCCGCGAGCCTGAGTCCCTCCATCTGGCGCAGAACATCCACGTAGGCCTGAGTTACCTGCGATACCAGGTTGTGGTTGGCCGTCGCCCCGGCGGCCGCGACGGCCTTGCGGTTCGCCTTGGCCTGAGCGGGTCCCTTGAGGCTGGCGAAGGAGAACCCCATCCCCAGGCTGAGTCCGTAGTTGGAGAAGTAGTACGAAGGCTGATTGGCGTACCCGAGGTCGCCGAGCGTGAGCGATCCGAAGCGCTGTTCACCGCCTCCCTGCCACGAGACGCCCGTGTTGGCGGATATCGACGGCAGAAATGCGGAATAGGCGTTCCGAACGTCCCAATCCGCCACTCGATGGTCGTTGGTGGACTGGAGGTAGGTCGGATTGTTGCGCGTGGCGATGCCGATGGCGTCGTCGAGGGTGAGCGGGCCTCGAGCTGTCGCCTGAGCGGCGACACCGGAGGCCGTGATCGAGAGAACGGCGCAAACGAACAGCGCGTGCCGACGGAGCGCCGGCGGCGTGGTGAGCATACGTAGAGGTTCCTTGGTCCTTGAGTCCCTGTTGGTTACGACTGTGGAAGGTACGGAGAGCCGAGGGGCATGGTTTCGGACACTCGGGGGCGAAAAACGCTGAGCGCTCCGGTCCCTACCTCGGTTCGTTCCGCCACATACCGGTGCTCCCGGATCTCGACCCGGATGACGCGATTCCGGGCGTCGAACCAGACGAAGTGTCCCTCTCCCATGCCCGCGAAAGCGACCTTGCGGGTTGGGAGTTCGACTCCGCCGACGGTCAACAGGTCATCCTCTTCCGCAGTGACCTCGATCCGCCCCGATCTGCGCTCGCCCGGGACGATTACCGGGACGACCTCCCCAGGCTCCAGAGCGGCCAGAAAGAAGTGATGGTGGGCGACCTGCGCCTCCAGCACCCGAGTAAGAGGATTGCCCGCGTACTCCCTCGTCTCCTGGCCGTATTCCGAAGTGTAAGTCGAATTGAAGCGAGGAGTCGAGAAGGCGGGGATCGATACGGTGAATGACTCGGGATCGCCCTCTAAAGAGAGCTCGTAGACCTCGCTCTCGCCGTCCGGGGCGCTCGCCCTCAGAATCGTGGTCCGGACACTGCCCCCGAGTTCCACTCTCGCGTTGGCCAGATACGCGCCCGAGGCGTCGCCGAGGCTGCGGATCACGAACTCCTCGGTACCGACAGGAACGCCTTCAACCGTTATGCGGAAAGCGCCCTCGTCCATCACCCCGACCTGCGACGCGTGGAAGCCCGTTCGCACGAAGGCGGGCGTCGTCGAGACGGAGGCGGCGAGCGGGATCAGCCATGCCGTCGCGTGCAATACCCTCCGGTTCGGTATCTTCATCCTCATGCCACTCCCTACGCTAGCCGTCCAAGCCGGTTCCTTTTCTCAATAGCCGCCGCCGGTGCCCAATTCACCAACCTCCGAACGAACGCGGTCGGCCCGCCGCCCCGGGCCGGTTCGACGCACCGTCGAAACCTTCGCCTGGCTGGGCGCCTGGATCGGAGTGGGCGGCCTGTCTCTCTGGGCCGCGCTCGGGTGGAGCGGCGCGCTCTTCGCTGCGGCGGCCGGAGTCGGGATCTTGGTGGCGGGACGTCTTCTGCTGAGGAATGTGACCTGGACTCTCGGGATCGCGGTTGCTCTCCTGGGAGTGACCGCAGCCTTTTGGGTCGATCACAGGGCGACGGAGACCGTTAACGGATGGGAGGCCTACTGGAACAGTCGCAGCGAGTGGCTTGAAGACGAGTTCAGGGAGCGGCTGAGCGATCGGGTCGCCGGTGCCTACGAAGCCGCGGTCGTCCTCCATGAGATGCCCGAGCTCAGGAGCGGGCCGGTGAGCACGGACGCTGCCGCCCCTCTCCGGACCCTGCGTTCGGAGGCCGGTCTGGCCGCGCTCGCGCTCTACTCGTCCACCGCCAACCTCCTTGCCTGGGACGGCGTGCACCGCGGACAGGTCCCGCCGGAGGTGCAGGGCGGTCTCAATCTCTATTCGTACCTGGACCAGCCCCTGTTCGCCTACCTCCATGTCGCGGCGATCACCGGCAGCGGGGAAACCGCAGTCGCGGCGCTGCTGATCCGAACGGATCTCTCGCCCGCTCTGGTGGCACGGCCGGGGGATTTCACAACCGAGTTCGCACGGGATGTGGGCGAGCGGGTCTCCGTGACGCGACCTGGGATCTCCGGCGAGACGACCTTCGACGTGACCTTGGGCGACGTTCGAGTCCCGATGACCCGGCCGGGATCCGGCCTAGCCGAGCCGGTCGCCGAGGGCGCGGTCGAGGGTACCGTGCTGACGTCGCTTCCCGACGACAGCGTCCTCTTCAGCGTCACGATCGACGAGCCCGTCCCGAACGAACGGGCGGCGCGCTTACTCGATCCGTGGCGTCTGCGCATCGCCGTCATGGCTCTGCTTGCATGGATGCTGCTCGCCGTCCGCGACCCGCGTCGCTTCGCGAAGGGGTCTTCGCGCAGGTTCCTCGGAGCGCCGGCGCAGGCGTCGATCCTGCTGCTGATCGCCGCGACCTTTCCGGTCGGCGAGTTCGCCGCTCTCTCCACGCTCTTCGATGTGGAGACGTTCCGACTGCAGGGGCCCGTGCCGATGACGTTGGGCCGCTTCATCATGGTGATCGGTGCCGTGCTCGCGCTGGCGGCGGCGGTCGGTCCGGTGAGGGCTCGCCTGCCGGCATGGCTCGTGACCATGGCTCTGGGGGTCGGGCTGTGGCGGGCGACGGTCTGGTTCCTGGACGGACTGGGTCCGCTCGGCCATGCGGACGGCAGGCTGAGCATGATAGGGTTCGCGGTCGCGCTCACAGGGCTGCTCACTCTCGTTACCGCGGCGGCGCTGGGGCTGGTTCGCGACAGTCTGCGCATAAGCGCCGAGCCGAGAAAGGCCCGCGGACGGCTGTATTTCGGCGTGGCCGGCGCTCTGTTCGCTCTGGCAACGGCTTCGGGCGGGGCGGCTCTGGTCGTCTATCTGGCCGTCCTGCCCGAGTGGTGGCCCGCTCTCTCCGCGCTGACGGGATTTGCGTTCGTGCTGGCACTCTCCGGCTTGGCGGAGAGAGGGCGTTTCGCGCTGCTGTGGGCCTCTGCGGCGGTCGTGGGGGGGAGCGCGGCGCTACCCATGGTGTGGTCGAGCGCCCTGCAGTCGGAGATAGAGGACGGGGCCGACCTGCTGAACGTGCTGGAAGCCGTCGACGAGCCCGACCTCGAGCAGTCGCTGCGAATCCTAGCCGAGTCGGCGGACTCCCTGACGGCGACGGGCCTTTCGGAGGTCGAGGTCATGTACGGGGCGTGGCGAGCGAGCGGACTGACTCGGTCGCGATATCCGCTGCGGATAGCGGTGAACGACCCGGCCGGGTCTTCCAGGGAGGAACTCAGGATCGGCGTGGAGACCGAAGAGCGCCACCGGGAGCTGATGGCTCTGGAAGAGGAGGCGATCGCCACCGCCGCGGGAGGCACCAGGGTCTTCGAACTATCCCGGTATGACGCCTACTACCTGGTCGTGCGCCCCCTTGTGAACGGCGCCGTCCTCACGGTGACCGCGGCGGCTCTGCCGGCGGGGTCGGTCCGCTCGACGCTGGGAGCCCTGGTCGGCGGCGTCCCGAGCAGCGACGGCTGGCCGATGGCGGGCGCATCCGAGCTCGTCCTGATCCCTCCTCCTCTGGAAGCGCGGGACTCGCTGGCGGACGGCCGACCTTGTGTCAGCGAACCGCCGAACTGGGCCCGGACGGAGACGGTCTGGCAGGTTACCCGCGACCTGTGCTTCGTGGACGATCTTCTGCACGCCCACTATCGCGTAGCGATGCCGGGTGCGCTCATGATCGCCGCGCGGGGCACCATCGTCTTCCTGATCGGCTTCGTCTTCCTCCTCGCGTTCTGGCTGATCGGGAGAGCGCTGGCAGGGGAGCTCGTTCCGGAGGGGTTGAGCGCCGGCTCTCTCATGCGCTCGTTCCGGGCGCGGGTGACGATGGCCCTCTTCGGCTTCTTCGTGCTCGCCGTGGCCATCTTCGGCACCCTCGCGTACCGCACCCTGAATCAGGCGGCGGTGCGGTCGGCCCGCGTCATAGCCGAAAGGGTGGTGTCGGATGCGGTCGCATCCTTCGCCGCCGTGGAGGCGGCGCCCGGCCAGAGAATCGAAGCCCTATCCCGCCAGGTGAGGGCGGAACTGCTAGAGTACCGGGGAGGGGAGCTGCGCGGCGGAGGATCGGTGTCGGAGCTGGTGGAGCTCGGCCTTTACGAGGGTTGGATGCCGATGCGGGAGCACCTCCGGCTCGACGGCAGCGAAGGCGTCGCCGGCCTCACCGAGACCTCGTTGGGGGACTGGCGCTACGTGACCGCCTACCGCCGGCTTCCCGACGGGGATATCCTCGGGGCTCAGGTTCCATTCCAGGCCGGCACCACGGCCATCCGGACCACCGACCTGATCGAATTGCTAGCCTTCGCCCTCCTCGTGGGCGCTCTGCTCTCTTTCTCGCTCGCCTGGTTGAGCGGTCGCGCGCTCAGTTCTCCCATGGAAGAGCTGCGCAAGGCGTCCGAGGTCGTGGGAAAGGGCGATCTGGCGGTTCGTCTGCCCGGCGAACGGAACGATCAGTTCGGCGTCGTCTTCACCGCCTTCAACCAGATGGTGAAGAATCTGGCGGATGCCCGTGACGCGCTGAACCGCACTACCCGACGCACTCAGGACATCATGAACGAGGCGTCCGCGGGGATGGTCGCACTCGACGACGACGCCCATGTGATCCTCGTAAACCCTTCAGCGGGCGAGATCCTGCGGAGGGAGATCAGGGTGGGAGACCCGGTCCCGGAGGACGGCGAGCTCGGCGAGGCTCTCGGACCTTGGCTGCGAAGCTTTCTGGCGGGTGACGAGGACGAAAACACCGCTGAACTGAAGGACGGAGAGCGGAGCGTGAGGGTCAGGGCGCGGCGGTTCCGTTCGCAGTCCCTCGACAGCAGGGGAGTGGTCGTGACGCTCGACGACATCACCGACGAGCTCCGCAGCGCGAGGGTGCTGGCCTGGGGAACCATGGCGAGGCAGGTGGCGCACGACGTCAAGAACCCCCTGACTCCCATGAAGCTCGCCGTTCAGCATCTCCGCAGGGCCTGGAAGAGGAAGGACGAGGAATTCGAGGACATCCTCATGCGCAACGTCGAGGTGATGCTTACCGAGATCGAGAGTCTGGCGACCATGGCCAAGAGCTTCCGCCGCTTCGACGTGCCGGGAGAGGACATCGGCGCACCGGTGGCCCCGGTCGATGCGGGCGATGTGGTGTCCGAGGTCGTGCGCCTCTATGGAAGTGGAGGCTCCCCGATTACCTTCCGGGCCGTGATCCCGCCGGATCTGCCGGCGGTTTCGGCACGACGCGACGAACTCAAGGAGGTGCTGGCGAATCTTCTGGAGAACTCTCGCCGGGCGGTTGTCGAGGACGGCGTCATCGTCGTGACCGCCCGGAAGTTCGGAGGCAAGGTCCTGATCGACGTGGAGGACGACGGCTGCGGCATACCTGAAGCGATACAGGCGCGCATTTTCGAACCGAGGTTCTCGACTCGATCGGGCGGATCCGGGCTCGGCCTCGCGATAGTCTCACGGATCGTCACGAGCTGGGAAGGTAAGGTCGGCGTCACGAGCACCGAAGGGGAAGGCGCGGCGGTGAGGCTGGAGCTCAAGATCTGGAGCGAGGATGCCTGACGCCAAGAGGGATGACCGACCATGACCGACCTTCCACTCTCCGAGTTCCGTAGGCAGGCCCGCCGAGTCGCCGAATGGAACGCCGACTTTCTGGAGCGCGTCGAGTCGCTTCCGGTCCGCGCACGGTCCGAGCCCGGAACGGTGCTCGCGGCGCTCGCTCCCGAAGCGCCTGAGGAGGGGCGCGGCTTCGACGATCTCATGCGGGAATTCGACGAGTTGATCGTTCCCGCGCTGACCCACTGGGCTCATCCCTCCTTCTTCGGATACTTCCCGGCCGGCGGGTCGGGCCCCGGCGCCCTTGGGGAGATGCTGGCGGCGGTGCTCAACACCAACGCCATGGTGTGGCAGGCCTCGCCGGCGGGAACCGAGCTGGAACTGGCGGTGACCGGTTGGCTCGGCCGGCTGCTCGGTCTTCCCCACGAGGTGGGCGTGATCAACGACACCGCGTCTTCGTCCACGATGCACGCCCTCGCGGCGGCTCGCGCCCGCGTCTACCCGGACGCGGAGGAGCGCGGCCTCTTCGGAGCGCCCAGGGGCCGGGTCTACGCCTCGGAGGAGGCTCATTCGTCGGTCGAGAAGGCTGCGCGCGCGGTCGGACTCGGGAAGCCGAGATCGGTGAGGACCCGCGCGAACCTGAGCATGTGTCCGGTCGCTCTGGAGGAGGCGATGCGGAAGGACGCGGAGCGGGGGGACCGGGCCGTGGCGGTGGTCGCGACGCTCGGCACGACCTCGACCGCCGCCATCGATCCCATAGCCGGGATCGCCCGCGCGGCGCGCGGTTTCGGCGCCTGGGTCCACGCCGACGCCGCTTACGGCGGGGTCGCTGCGATGGTCCCTGCGGTACGTCGCCGTTTCGCGGGCTGGGAGGACGTCGACTCCGTGGTCGTGAATCCGCACAAGTGGCTCTTCACGCCCATCGACTGCTCGGTGCTGTTCTGCCGAAATCCGGATGACCTTCGGCGCGCGTTCTCGGTCAGACCCGAGTACCTGGAGGGCAGGAGAGCGGCCCAGGGCGATCTTACGGACTACGGCCTCGCGCTGGGGCGCCGGTTTCGGTCTCTCAAGCTCTGGTTGACCCTCAGTTGCTTCGGACGCTCGGGCCTGGTCGAAAGGCTTGCCGGCCACATGGCGTGGTGCCGCAGTCTGGAGGGATGGATCGACGCCGAGGAGGGGTGGGAGAGGGTCGCCTCTTCGCCTCTTGCCACGACCGTCTTCCGCCGCCGGGGCGACGACGCTGGCAATTTCGCGATCCTCGAGTACGTCAACGATTCGGGGCGCGCCTTCATCACGCATACTCGAGTCGGCGGCCGGGTGGCGCTGCGCGTGGCGATCGGCAACATCCGCACCGAACGGCGTCACGTGGAGGAGCTCTGGGAGTTGCTGCGGGAGGCGGCGAGGGAAGTGGGGTAGATCTACGCCTCCGATTGTCCGGGCCCCCGATCGAGGGTGCGGAACTGGAGAGCCTCCAACACGTGTTCCTCGCGTAAATCCCGTTCACTCGCGAGGTCGGCCACCGTGCGGGCCACCTTGAGGATCCTGTGGTAGGCGCGCGCCGAAAAGTTGAGCCGGTCCACGGCCTTCTGGAGCAAATGCGCGACCGAAGGTGAAGGCCTGCACCAACGCCTGAGCGCCTTGGCGCCCATTTCCGCGTTGGTGGCGACCCGGCTTCCCGATCCCTCAGCGAGCCGCTCCGCCTGAACCTTGCGGGCGGCGATCACGCACCGTCGGAGCCCAGGACTCGACACTCCCGCGGCTTCCTCGACGAGTCGGTCGAAAGGTACGACGGCCAACTGCGCATGGAGGTCTATTCGATCGAGCAGAGGACCGGAGATCCTGCCCAGGTAGCGTCTCACCTGGTTGGGCTCGCAGATGCAGCGCCCGCTTCCGTCTCCCGAGAATCCGCACGGGCAGGGGTTCATTGCCGCGACGAGCATGAAGCGCGCCGGGAACCGTGCCGCCGCCCGAGCCCGGGATATGCGCACCGTCCCCTCCTCGAGCGGCTGGCGCAGGACATCGAGAACGGAGCGTCTGAACTCGGCGAGCTCGTCGAGGAAGAGCACGCCGTTGTGCGCGAGCGACGTCTCTCCCGGTCGGATCGGCGCCCCCCCGCCGATGAGCCCGGCGTAGCTGACCGTGTGGTGAGGAGATCTGAACGGACGCCGGGTGACGAGCGCCGCGCCGTCGGGAAGCTCACCGGCGACGGAGTGCACTTCGGTGGTCTCGACGGCTTCTTCGACCGAGAGCGGCGGAAGAATGCCCTCCAGCCTGCGCGCCAGCATCGTCTTCCCCGTGCCCGGCGGGCCGACAAGTATGAGATTGTGGCCGCCGGCCGCAGCGATCTCGAGGGCCCGCTTGGCGAGCGCTTGGCCCCTGACGTCGGAGAGGTCGGGAATGTCGGCGTCCCGGGTGTCGATGAGTCCGGCCGGATCGACCGACACGCTCGGCAGAGATGCGCCCTCGCAAAGGCATGCGAGCACCTCGGCGAGCGAGGAGGCGGCACGAACCTCTATTCCGCCGACGACGCTCGCCTCGGGCGCGTTGGCGGCGGGTAAGAACACGGTGGCGATCTCCGCCTTCGCGAACGCCGCCGTCATGGACAGGACTCCGCGGACCGGCTTCAGAGCGCCGTCGAGGCCGAGTTCGCCGACGAAGGCCCGCCCCTCGACAGCGGTACGGTCGATGACGCCGGTAGCGACGAGAAGACCGACGGCGATCGGGAGATCGAAGCCGGTCCCTTCCTTGCGGACGTTTCCGGGCGCGAGGTTGACGGTCACTCGGCGCACGGGAATGGGACGGCCCGTGTTGCGAAGGGCGGCGGCTACCCGTTCACGCCCCTCCCGCACCGCTCCTTGCGGGAGTCCGACGACGGTGAAAGCCGGCAGTCCCGCAGCGAGATTGACTTCGACGTTGACGATGAACGACTCGACGCCCTGGATCGCCCCGGTGACGATACTTGAAAGCATGCATCAAGGCTAAATGTTCGGGCGGGGCGTTCGAATGTCGTTTTGGGACGACGACGCGCCGTCGGTCCGTGGACCGGGTCGAACGGCCTCGACCCTACCGGGCGCCCGAAGCACGTTGCCGGCCCATGGTCGATCAAGTAGACTACCCGACCACGGTGAGCTTCCGTTTTTCACGTGGGCCGTCGCGGCGGCGGACGATATGGGCGCTCATCTTACACACGTCAGACAGCCAAGGAGGCGACAATGGCCGCGTACGTCTGCGAAGCATGCGGAATGAGCATCGGCACCATGACCTGCGGCAGGTGCGGCAAGGAGCTCGAGCACGGGACTCTCACTCTTGAGAACGGTGGCTCGGTTCAGGTATCCGAGTGTCCCGAGGGGTGCGGCAAGGTCAAGTCGCCGATGTGCTGCGCGAAGGACATGACCTGTTCGACGTGAGCCCTTAGGGACCTGACCGAGCTCTCGAGCACGTTCCGCTCTCGACGCTCGCGCGGAAGGATTCGCAGGTCGTGAGTGCACGTCCCGCCCGGCCGTCTACCTTGGGATGCCCCGGCTGAAAATGACCTCGAGATTCGGTCCCACCGCCTCTTGGTCCACTTCCGAGGGCGGACCGTCGAGAATGGCGCGAATCCGGCCCGTCTCGGGATCTCGCAGGATCGTCATGGGCGTGTCGGAATCGCGGTCGAGCTTCGCCGAGCCCCTCGGGCCTCGGAGGGTGATCTGTGCCAGTTCCTCCTTCCAGGTCACCGGCACCGAGAAGGTGAACCCGGCTCCGGCATCGCCGGCGTCCGCGATCTCCGCCATGACGAAGGATATTGAAAACAGCACGGATCCGTCGGAGTCCTTGCCGCTGATCGACCAGGGGCCGCCGGTCCGGGGCAGCGAGGGCGAGGCGTCAAAGAAGAAGGAAGGCCTGAGGTACGGGGCGCCGTCATCGTCGAGACCGCCCCATACGAGGAGGATGGTATCGGAGGCGGTTCGCGATTTTCCGAGTGCGGAGATGTCGTTATCGCTTGTGCGCGCCATCTCCGGGCCCGAGGCCGTTACGTCCAGCCTCGGCATGGCGAACGCACCGCCGGGGACGCCGATCAGGGCGAGCGCGGCGGCCCGGATGCCCGCTCTCCACGCCCGATGCCTCGCGCGCCTTCCTCCATGCGGGTGGAGTACGGTGCTCATGCGGTTCGGTTCTCCATGGGGCATGACTTATATTGAGTGATCCTGCCGACCCGCGGTAGGGCGACCGGTCGCTATGGGGGACGTTTCGTTATGAGGCTGACAGCCCGTGGACAAAGCCTCCTGCGGAAGCCCGCCGCCGCATCCGCGCCGGTCCGGGTCGCTCTTCGGGCGATTGGTCGTGCCGTTCGTCCCTCGTTGCGCCGTGCGCGGCAGCTACATCGCTCCGGGTGCTCTCGCGAGCTTCGCCAAATGCTGCTAAACGCCGAAGATCGAGCGGTTCCTTGAGCACGGAGGCCCAGAATTTTCCAGTGACCGCCGAGGCCGACGTCGACTCCAATCGGCCCCCGGCTGCCGAGGGTTCGTTCCGAAGGGCGCGGAGCTCATCCGATGGCATCGACTCTCGCCAGCTCGCCCGTCACTACTCGCGCTTCAGCGTCACGAAACGGGTACTGCTGACCGGACATTCGCACCAGGCGTGGCCCGACCTCGCGTTCGAGGCTCAGGCCCAGGCCTGGCTCGATGCCGCCGAGCTCGTGGACCACAAGTGGGACCGGGCGTTCGCGGTGGCGGACGAAGTTCGGGCGGGATACCGCCGACTCCTGGACGATCCGGACGGCCACATCGCCCTCGGTCAGAACACGCACGAACTGGTGCTTCGATTTCTGTCGGCTCTGCCCCTGCGAAAACGTCCTCGGCTCGTTACCACGGACGGCGAGTTCCACTCCATCCGACGGCAGCTCGACCGGCTGGCGGCGGAGGGTGTCGAGATTGTCCGGATACCTGTGGACGGGCGGGCGTCGATAGCCGCGAGAGTGATCGAAGCGGTCGACCATCATACCTCGGCGGTGCTGATTTCATCCGTGTTGTTTCGGGATGCCCGGATCGTGGAAGACCTTGATCGTGTGGCTGCGGCTTGTGAACGCGTGGGGGCGGAACTTCTAGTGGACGCCTACCACTCGCTCAATGCGGTGCCGTTCTCCGTCGTCGACATGCGCCTGGAGAACGCGTTCGTGACAGGCGGCGGCTACAAATACTGCCAAATGGGCGAGGGGAACTGTTTTCTTCGGTTTCCGACCAGGTGTTCGCTGCAACCTGTGATCACGGGATGGTTCGCGGAGTTCGGCACGCTGGCGGAAGCCCCGCGCGGCAGCGAGGTCATCTACGGCGGAGGCCACCTGCGCTTCGCCGGAAGCACCTACGATCCGGTCAGCCACTATCGGGCGGCCGCCGTGTTCGGGTTCTTCGATCGCCAGCGGTTATCCACCGAACGCCTGCGCGAGGTTGGTCTGCGGCAGATCCGCCGGTTGGCGGCGGGCGTGGACGAGCTCGACTCCGATCCGTCGCTGCTGAGCCGGGACCGGTCGATGCCGCTGAGTAGCCGGGGCGGTTTCCTGACGCTCCTTTCGCCCCGGGCCGGCGAACTCTGTCGAGCCCTTAGGGAGCAAGGAGTCCACACCGATTTCCGAGGAAGTACGCTGCGCCTGGGCCCGGCCCCTTACGTCACCGATGAGCAGCTCGACGATGCGGTCGCCGTCCTCGGGGAGTGCCTCAAGGGGATCCGCTGTGACCCGGCTCCAGGGAAGCGACGGGCGGCCGCCGCTCGCTAGCTCGGTGCGGGTGAGTCGGGAAATGGTCCCTGGCAGGCTCGGTTCGGCAGGGCGGAAATCCATCGGCTGACCGACGATGACGGTTGACCGGCGGCGGTCCCGATCGCAAGATTGCGGTCAGCCACTCAAGAGACGTCAATCGATGCCGAACAAGCCGCGCGGTCACGGAGAAGCTCCCGGTCCCATCGCCTACATGGCGGGAAACGGTGTCGCCGCCAACCTCCTGATGATCGCCATACTCGTCGCCGGCGTGGCGTCTTTGCTTGGACTCGAGCTGGAATCGTGGCCCACGGTGCCCTTCAACCAGGTGGAGGTCTCCGTGGCCTATCCGGGCGCCTCCCCGGAAGACGTGGAGGAGGCCATCGTCGCGAAGATCGAAGACGAGGTCGACGGGTTGGACGGCGTGAAGTCGGTGAGATCGGTTGCCGCCCCCGGCATGGCTTCGGTCAGAGTGGTGATGCGCTCGGGCACGGACATGAACGACGCGCTGGCCGATGTCGAGGCGGCGGTCGCTCGCATTCAGACTTTTCCGGGCGAGGCCGAACGTCCCCAGATCCGGGAGCTGACCAACGCGCTGAGCGTCTTGCGCCTGATCGTCTACGGCGATGTGAGCGAGCGGTCGCTGAAGGGGATCGCGTACGGCATCGAGGACGAGCTCGCCGCGCTGCCCTCCGTCTCACTGGTGGAGACGAGCGGCGTGCGCAACTACGAGATCTCGATCGAGGTGCCCTTGCAGCGACTGCGAGCCCTCGGTCTCACGCTGGAAGACGTTGCCAACGCCATTCGTCGCGGCTCGCTGAACCTGTCCGCCGGAAGCATCGACACCGAACAGTCCCGGGTCCGGGTACGCACGCTGGGACAGAGCTACGATCAGCAGGACTTCGAGGATATCGTCCTCATCGGCCGCACCGACGGCGCCGCGGTCCGGTTGGGCGATGTCGCCGACGTACGTGACGGGTTCCAAGCCACTGGTCTGATCGTCAGGCACGACGGCTTGCCGGCGGTCTTCATAGAGGTCTCGAGGGCCGACGGGGAGAGGGTGATGAACGTGGTGGGAGCCGTTCGAGGCCACCTCGCCGACGAGGTCGTCCCCTCCCTCCCGGAGGGTGTGAACGTCACCATCTGGAACGACGAATCGGGCGCATTCGAAGAGCGTGCCGCCATCCTCATCAAGAACGGTCTCATCGGGCTTCTGCTTGTACTGATCGCTCTGGGGCTCTTTCTCGAACTCCGGCTCGCGTTCTGGGTGGCGGTCGGTCTCGGGATTTCGGCCGTCGGCGCCTTGGCCGTCATGTTCGCGTTCGACATGGCGATCCACGCGGTCTCCCTGTTCTCGTTCGTCCTCGCCATCGGGATCGTCGTCGACGACGCGATCGTCGTTTCCGAACACGTCCATCTCGAACGAATGCGGGGGACGCCGGGCCTGGCCGCGGCGATTCGCGGTGCGCGACGGATCAAGACGCCCCTCATCTTCGCCGTGCTCACGACGATCGCCGCGTTCGTCCCACTACTCTTCATCCCGGGGGGCGTGGGCCAAACCTGGAAGCCGCTTCCGACCATCGTGATCGCGATGCTGGCGATCTCCCTGATCGAGTCGCTTCTGGTGCTGCCCAACCACCTTTCCCTCCATCTCCAAGGCCCGGACTGGAAACCCGGAACGCGCTTCGAGAGATTCGTGGTCGGAAATCAGGGTCGCGTCAATTCTCAATTGGCGAGGTTCGTTCAGGGTCCGCTCCACCGGGCTGTGAGCGTCGCGACCGACCGACCCGGATTGACGCTCTCGGTCGCCGTCGCGCTGCTCATCGTGTGCGGCGCCATGGTGCCGGCCGGCATCGTGCGGTTCACGTTCGCGACGGAGGTCGAGGGGGACTTCGCGATCGCCACTCTCGAGATGCCCGACGAAACCACGGCCGAACGCACCTACGAGGTGGCGCGAGAACTCGAGGCGGCAGGCCACCGGGCTATCGAAGCCCTCTCCGAAGATCGGCCCGCCGATGCGCCTCCGCTCCTGTCGGGCGTCATTATCACCGTGGGTCAGCGGGCGGGGGCCGAAGGTGGCGGTCTGAGTCCCAACCCCAACCTCAACCCCGAGGCCAACGTGGCCACCGTTTCGCTGAAGCTTCTGGAAGCTCAGCATCGGACCATTCCCACGGGAGAGGTCGTACAGGCCTGGCGCGAGGAGGTGGGCGCGCCGCCCTACGTGCGCGGCATAACCATCAGCGGCCAGATCTACACTTTGGGCAACCCCGTCGAGGCAGTGCTCTCCCATTCGGATCCGGAACGACTCGCCGTCCTCGCGACCTCCGTCGTCGACGGCCTTCGCGAGGTCGGAGGCGTCCACGACATCCGTTCGGGCGTCACGGCCGGCGTCCCGGAAATCCAGCTCGAACTCCTGCCCGAGGCGAGAACGCTCGACCTCACCCTTGCCGACCTCGCCTCGCAGACCAGAGGCGCGTTCTTCGGCGCGGAAGCGTTGCGCGTCCAGCGCGGCCGGGAGGAGGTTCGCGTCTACGCGCGGCTTCCCGAGGACCAGCGCAACTCGATCGCCGACATCGAAGGCTTCCTCGTGCGGACGGCGAGCGGCGCCGAGGTCCCGGTCAGCCGTGTAGCCGCGCTGAGTCTGGGCAGGTCGCCGACCGCCATTCATCGCGAGGACGGCAAGCGGGTCGTCAGGGTGACGGCGGATGTGGATCCGGCAGTGATCTCCGGCGGGCGGGCCACCGGAATTCTGGAAGACAGGATCCTGGCGCCACTGGTCGCCGAGGACCCCGAATTGAACTACACCTTCGGGGGCGAACAGCAGGAGCAGCTGGAATCCATGAACGCGCTGGGCCCCGGATTCGGAATCGCGATGATCCTGATCTTCTCTCTGCTGGCCATTCCCCTACGCTCCTACACCAAACCGTTCATCATAATGGCCGCGATCCCGTTCGGGCTCGTCGGGGTGATTCTGGGCCACTGGATTCTGGGCGTCGCCCTGAGCTCCGAGTCCTTCATCGGGCTCTTCGGCCTGGCCGGCGTCGTGGTGAACGACTCGCTCGTGATGATCGACTTCATCGACCAGGAACTCGAGAAAGGACTTCCCACCCGGACGGCGATCATCGAGGGAGCCAAGGGGCGGTTCCGTCCGATCATGCTGACCTCTCTGACCACCTTCCTCGGCTTCACGCCCCTGATCCTGGAAGACGCGATTCAAGCGCAGTTCTTCGTCCCCTTCTCGGCTTCCGTCGGGTGCGGCGTCCTCTTCACGACGGTCATCCTGATGTTTCTGGTGCCGGCCCTGACCTCGGTCCGGCTGAGGTGGGTCGCGCACCGGGAAAGGGCTCGGAGTCGCCCCGATGTCGGTGTCGGCAAGGCGGTCGCTTCCGCAGCTCCCCGATACCGCCGGACATGGCCCTGAACGGCCGATCGTTCAAGGTGAGGCCGCTGGCCGTCAACCCGACAGAAACGCCGCGAAGAGCAGCAGCCCCATCAGGCCCGAGTACGCTCCGCTCAGCAAGACGCATTTGAAGAAGGTCCGTACCCAGCCCTCCCGGTAGAAGCGGCGAAGGCCGATCAGGAGGTAGAACCAAGGTATCACGAGGAAGACCGTTCCGATCAGTGCGGCCACCGCGTTCGACCTGAACAGCATCAGGGCGCCGCCGCACAGTGTGAGGAGAGCGAAGCTGAACGTCTGAACGTGCATGGTGAAGACCAGGTGCTCGATCAGGAAGCGCTTGTGTCTGAGATGAAACAGCTTCAGCATGACGGCCAAGACGGGCAGAAGGATGAACATCGCGACCGGCATTCTGCCGAGCATGTCCTGCCAAAACGTGTCCGCGTCGTGGGCGAGGGCGATCAGGCTGCCCGCCAGCTGGCGGGCCAGGATGGTGTCGAACCCACCGTCCTCGTCACCGGCGTCATCGTTGTCATTCTCCTCCTCGGCGGAGTCCTGGTCCTCGACGCTGTCGGCGTCCGACCCGTCGGTGGAGTCCGGGGTCGATGCCTCCACGTCCACGAATGGCCCGGCCGTTTCCGTGGCCGAATCCGCCACCTCGGCGACCGTGCCACCGTCCGTGTCGACCATCTCCGTTCCGGCCTCGGAGGATGCCGTAGCGGCGTCCGCGACGTCGTCGGCAGCGTTCTCCGGGCCGGCGGTCGTACCGTCCTGCCCGAAAATCACCAGAACCAGGTAGAGCAGATCCTTGGACCACTCGCCCTCGGGCCGGAAGAGCACGTCGTCCATTTGCGAGGCGCGCCGCGGTCCGACGAGCTCCTTCACCTTGCTGACCTGCGCCGGATCGACATCCGCGGTCCTCGGCGCCTGTATGGGCTCACCGCCGGAAGTGAACGCCAGGTCGGGTTCCGGTCCACCGCCAAGGGAGCCGTCGAAGAAGATCGAGAGTACCATGAAGCAGAGGAAGCTGGCGAAGAGGTAGAGACGCACCGGCGACGTGTAGCGGGCCCGTCGGTTCTTGGAGAACTCCTCCGTGAGCGAGCCGGGGCTGAAGAAGAGGCGGCGCAGCGTCCTTGGTACCCGACCGTCCACCTCGAACGCCTCGCGCACGAACTCCCACACCACGCTCAGCAGCGGGCGGACCAGGTTGCTCGAGCTCTGCCCGCAGCGCGCGCAGAAGCGATCGGCGCGAACCCCTCCGCAATTGAAGCAGAGCTCGGTCGGTGCGGACACGGCGGCCGGTAAGGAGTCGCGTGGCGTCTTGGGCATGGCTAGGTGATGACAGTTCCCGACTTACGGGGTCGGTGTCGAAAGCTAGAGTGTCGACAATACCCAAGGTGCGTCAACGCTGCGGTCTCGTCAACGGAGGGGACCGGATGCGACGCCCGCATCCCGCCGGGCTGGCCTCGGGGCCGGTGACGGCGGTAGGTTTCACCTCGTCACTCCCGCCAGCAACCTCAACGGAGGTCCCGATCCATGCACCGCTCGAGAATCGCCAGCTTTTTCGCGCTTCCGGCGATAGCGTTTCTGACGCTGTCCAATTCCGGAATCGCGTCCGCACAGTCGACGACCACCAATCCGTTCCGGCCCGTCTACGGCTGGGGTGAGCTGCCCGAAGGCAGGACCTGGGGCTCGACGAGCGCCGTCGAAATCAGCCCGGAAGGCAACGTCTGGGTGGCCGAGCGCTGCGGTCGCAACAGTTGCGTGGGCTCCGACCTCGACCCCGTCCTTCTCTTCGACACGGACGGCAACCTGCTGCGCTCGTTCGGCGGCGGGCTGATCGCATGGCCGCACGGCATCGACGTGGATCACGAAGGCAACGTCTGGGTCACCGACGCCTGGGCCGCCGGAGCGGAGACCACCGGCCACGCCGTCCTGAAGTTCTCGCCCGAGGGCGAGCTGCTCATGACGGTCGGCACCCCTGGCGAAGCCGGTGATCCGCCCACCCACCTGACCCGCCCGTCCGACGTGGTCGTGGCCCCGAACGGTCAGTTCTACGTGGCCGACTCGCACGATCGCACGAAGGGACGCATCATCCGTTACGACACCGACGGTTCCTGGATCGAGACCTGGGGCGAGCTCGGCTACGGACCCGGGCAGTTCCGCGATCCGCACGCGCTGGCGATGGATTCGCAGGGCCGCGTCTTCGTCGGCGACCGTTACAACAACCGCATCCAGATCTTCGACCAGGAGGGCGACTTCCTCGCAATCTGGACTCAGTACGGACGTCCGAGCGGCCTCTACATCGATGCCGACGACAACATCTATGTCGCCGACTCGGAGTCGAGCCCCGCGCCGAACGAATTCACCGGTCAAAGGAACGCGGGCTGGGAGAAGGGAATCCGCATCGGTGACGCCCGCGAGGGCTGGGTGCACTACTTCCTCCCCGACGACATAGCGAATCCCATGGGTTTCAGCGGCCCCGAGGGTGTGGCCGTGGACCACGACGGCAACGTCTACGGCGCCGAGGTCTCGCAGCGGCGGATCACCAAGTGGGTGAGGTTCCGAAGATAGTGAAGCGGCACATTGCCGCCGGGCCGGCGGCGGCGTTCGCACTCGCCTGCTCGTCGACTCCCGATCCTGTCTCCGTCGTCGAAACGACCATCCCGGAGATTCGGGACTCGGTGCTTTCGGGCGGAACCACGTGCAGGAACGTGGTCGAGGCGCATCTCGACCGGATCGAGGCGTACGAGGAGCGGTTGAACGCGATCACCGTCGTGAATCCGCGAGCTCTCGATCGCGCGGACGAGCTCGACGATGCCATCGCCCGAGGGGAGGGTGCCGGACCGCTCTTCTGCGTGCCCATGCTGGTGAAGGACAACTTCGACACCCACGACCTGATGACGACGGGCGGGTCGGCGGCCCTCATGGGCAGCCTGCCGCCCGACGACGCCTTCATGGTGAGGCGCATCCGGGAGGCGGGCGCGATCGTGATCGCCAAGACCAACATGGCCGAATGGGCGTTCAGTCCGCGGCAGTCCGTCAGCTCCTCCTTCGACACCACCCGCAACGCCTACGCTCTCGACCGCGTGCCTGCGGGCTCCAGCGGAGGGACAGCCTCGGGCGTCGCCGCGAGCTTCGGGGTGATCGGCCTCGGGAGCGACACCGGAAACTCCATCCGGGGGCCGTCTTCCCGGCTGGCCTTGGTGGGCATCCGCTCGACGATCGGACTCACCAGTCGCGATGGGGTCGTCCCGCTCTCCTTCGACCGCGACATCGCCGGGCCGATGGGGCGGACCGTGGAGGACGTGGCCCGCGTCTTTTCCGTCGTCGCCGGATACGATCCGGCCGACCCCTATACCGAGCCGGCCCGCGACCGTCTTGCGGAAAACTACCTCGAACGGCTCGATCCGCGCGGTTTGGAAGGTGCTCGCATCGGGGTGCTGCGAGCCCTGGCGGATCCTGAGGAGACCGATCCGGAAATTGCTCGGCTCTTCGAGAGCGCCTTGACGGATCTTGCCGGACTGGGGGCGGAGATCGTCGATCCTCTCGCGTTCGACGTGCGCGCGCAGCTCGAGCGCGAAGGCATGTTTTGCAGACGCTTCCGCTTCGACATGCGGGCGTACCTGGCCTCACTGGGCGCCGCCGCTCCCATTTCAGACGTGATCGAGGTCCTGGAGACGGGTGACTTCGGAGAGGACGCGGAGCGGTCGCTGCGCTCGTACGAGGACGCCGTTTTCGACCTCCATCCTTCCGAATGGGATCCTCCCTGTCCCGACTACACCGACAACGCGGGACGCCAGGCGTACCTCGCCGACCTCGTGTCCGCCATGGACTCGGCGGGAATCGACGCCCTCGTCTATCCGACTTGGCTGAGCCTGCCCGCGCACATCGACCGGGCGAACGAGGAATACTCAGGCGACAACTCCCAACGTGTCGCACCTGCGACCGGAATGCCCGCTATCACAGTACCGATGGGCTTCACCGGAGCCCACCCGGCCGGACTTCAAATTCTTGGCCGCCCCTGGGACGACGGCCTGCTCTTCCAGTACGCCTACGCCTACGAGCAGGGCACGCTCCACCGCCGTCCGCCGCCCGGATTCCCCGAACTCGCAACCCACACGTCACTTCGTGAATAAGGCAGGATACCCATGCGAACCAATGCCTTCGCCCTCGTGCTGGCACCAACCACCGTCCTCCTCACCGCCTGCGGTACGTGGAGACGCTGGGACGGCGCGGCGAGGGTCCCGGCGAGTTCACCGAGGCGGAGGCCGTCGCTGCGCTGCCGGGCGGGCGCCTTGCCGTGCGCGATCCCGAAAACCAGCGGGTGACGGTATTCGGCCCCGGGCGGGGCGAGATCGCCGAGTGGAGGTACACCGGGACCGTCTCCTCGTTCTTGCCTCTGTACGTGGACACGCGCGGCCGGATCCATCTGGTCGCCGGCGACCTGTCCCGCCTGGATGAGCTTGGCACGGAGATCATCGTTCTGGCCCCCGATGGGACGCATCTCGACACCCTTCCCGAACCCTCGAGCGACTACGAGGCGCCCTTCGTGAGGGCGGAGGCGCCCGGCGGCCTGCGAGTGACCTACGGCGTTCCCTTCAATCCCCGGTTTCACTGGACCATTCACCCGAGCGGCCACTTCCTCACCGGCCTGTCTTCCGACTACCAGGATCGACCTGGCGCGGGACGATGGCGTCCTCCGGATCGAGCGCAAACAGGGTCCGGTCCCGGCATCGGACGCGGAGCGGACCCATGCGCGCGACCTCACCGTCTCGCGCATACGGTGGTCGCTCCCCGGCTGGGACTGGGACGGCCCGGCAATCCCGCGCCACAAACCGTTCTTCCGCGCGTTGCGGGCTGGCCGGGACGGGCGCATCTGGGTGCGCCTGTCGACCGAGGGACGCCCGGTGGACAACCCGGATCACGACCCCGACGAACCGGGCTCGTTCGCCGTGACCTGGGAGGAAGACACCCGGTACGATGTCTTCGAGCCGGACGGGACCTACCTAGGCGTCGTAGTCGCGCCGCACGAGTTCACGAGCTTCCCTGTGCCGGTCTTCGGCCGCGACCATGTGTGGGCGGTCAGTGTGGACGAGCAGAGGGTGGAGCGGGTGGTGCGGTACCGAATCCTCACCGAAGGTTCCTGAGTCCGCCCCTGCAGCGGTTCGAGTCTCTCCGCATCGGACCTTAGCCGACATCATAGTTGCCATTTCCGACACCAGATGTAAGATAGGTTTAGGCTTCGCGTGACGCTCGCCGCAATCGGCAAGTTCCTCGACTCCCTTGACCGGACGAAAGCGCCCGCTTGCCGATTCCTCCTGATGGTAGCCTCAAGATGCGCCTGAATCTATCTCTACCGGTCTTCGCACTCACAGCGATGCTCGCCGTCGCCTGCGCCCAGGACGACGCGGCTTCCCCCAGCGACCTCACTATCATTAGCGACACCGTTGGTAACGTCATCCACGTCACCAACAGCGGGACACCGCCCCTAGCGCGCCTCGAACTTGTGGAGTCGATCGGGCCGACGACCCTGACCGACACGGGCTCACCGGAAGAGTTCGGCGGCGTGAACAGCGTGGCCCCCGGGCCGGCCGGGGAAGTCTTCGTGGCCGACGGACGCAACTTCGAGGTGAGGGTCTTCGGTCTGGATGGTGCCCACCGACGCACTTTCGGCCGGCAGGGCGAGGGGCCGGGTGAGTTCCGCAGCCTCTATTCGCTGGCGTGGGCGGGCGACCGGCTCCTGACCTACGATCCCGCCCAGGGCCGCATCGGCGAGTGGTCGGCCGAGGGTCAGTGGCTCGGGCAGCAGGCCACGGAGGGTGGATATTCGGGCCCGGTCAGCAGGGTGCGGCTGTACCCTGTAGGCCCCGACGAGTTGTTCCGGCCCGGGCTCGGCGCCAGTTACGAGTCGGAATACGGCTCTGCCTTAAAGTCGCTCTTGATCGGTCTGAACAGCCGCGGGGAGACGGGCGACACGCTGGCGCGGCTGGACGGCCCCGCTGGCGGTTTGCCATCCGGCATAACCTGCCAATCCGAGGGAATGATCAGCTTCTTCACGATCCCGTTTGCTCCACAGTTCGTTCAGCACCCCGGGCCGGGAGGCGTCATGTACTCCGCGCTCACGAGCACTTACCGCATCGCTGTCACTCGTTACGACGGTACCGACACCCTGCGGGTGATCGAACGACGGTTGCCGGTTGAACCCATCCAGGACGACGAATGGGAGGCCGGCAATAGGGACTACGAGGAGTGGCGCGCCGAGCAACGCGGCGCTTCCTGCGAGCCATCGGGACCCACCCGGCCCGACGGGAAGCCATTCATCGACGATCTCTTCATCGCGCCGGACGGCAAGCTCTGGGTGGAGGTGATGCGGACGGCCGGCAACCGTTGGGAGGTCTTCGACACCGGGGGCAAGCTGCTCGCCAGCTTCTCCGCACCGGAGCGCGGTGGGAGGGTCGTGCCGGCCTTCGGCCCTTCCGACCACCTGCTGACGATCCGCAAGGACAGCCTCGACCTAGACCACGTCGACGTGTGGCGCCTCGAACGGGGGAACTGAGGACGCGGGCAACTCCCCGAACTCTTGGTACCCCTTCCGGCAAAAGCCTCACCACGGTTTCGGGCACAAACGGCCTCGTCAGGACGAGCTTAAGCGCGCTTCCGTCACGCTCTCTGCGAACTGCCCGGAACGGTTGCCCGCCGGACCGTCGCAGGGCAAGTCCGGCCTCTCGGCCGCCAGCCTCACGGACAACGAGGGCGAAAATCTTCTGGGCACTTCCTGCCTCACCGCCACTGGAGGCGCCTGACCACTACTGTCTTCACATCGAGCTCGTCCCTTTCGATGAATGCGACCAGCCCATCGGGGCCGAAGGTGGCCAACCCAACCGGACGCACGGCAGTCTGCAATTGGAGCGTGCCCGCCGGGAACGTGCCACGGTAACGACCGTGCATGTCCAGCACATCGACGGGGCCGTACCTGTCTGCCGGATCCTCCCCGTGCCGCTGAACCCAGATTTCGCCGTCCCAACCTGTCTTCAGGTTACGGATGATGGAGACCTCCTCGAAGAACTGCAGTTGTTCGATCCGCTCAAGGGCCCTCGCACGGCTGCCCCGGGGGGATTCGCGCACGCCGCTCAGCACGCTTCCACCACCCGAGGCGCTCCTCTGTTGACGCTGCTTTTCCGCTTCGATCACCCGGTTCGTTACGGGGATCGGCTGGAGAGGCCGTTTCAGGATTCGCCAGACACCCTCTCCGGGGCGAGCGATCTTGACTTCGTAGGCCGACGAGTCCGAAAACGCCACGCTTCCATCGGGGAGAACGCCGACCAGCATGAGTGGACCAAAGGTCTTGTGCAACGGAAGATCCAACGTGACAAGGTCGCCGACCGTGTACGAGCTCGGCTCGCCGTCCGGCAACCAGCCATTCGCGACCGTGTCTTTCCTGGCCACCCTGTCCGTGAGTATCACGCGCACCACCGGGCGGGTTGTGTGACGGATGGTCCGTGCGGAACCCCCAATAACCAGGCCAAACGTCTGACTCCCAACCGCCGAAAAGACGGCCTGACCACCCGGATCCGGCAGCAGCTCCGTCAGTGTCAATGGGCCCGGCTCGGATGCCATGCGGACCCGGCGCTCGAATTCGCCTTTGGCGTCGAACAAGTGGTATGCACGATGACCTATGTCGGCGATTACGACCCGGCCGCCCCGCATGACCACGAGTCCATCGGCGTTCTGGAACTCGCCGGGACCTTCACCTCGCCGCCCGAAGGCGCGCACGAATCCGCCGTCGGGGCTCACCAAGGTGATGCGGGAGTTCTGGTTGTCGAGGATGTACAGCTGTCCCGCCCCGTCGAAACCCACCAAGCGCACATTCCCGAATTTCTCCCAATCCTCGCCGGACAAAACTCCGACCCGGTAGAGCTCTTCGAACCACAACTCCAGATGGTGGTCCTCCGCAGGCAGACTGATGATCTCCTGAGCACCTCCCGGGCCGCTTACCACGAGACCGGCTACTACGAAAAAGCTTCCGATTGATTTTCGGTTCATGCCCTTACGCCCTCGTCCTGCCGCCGCCTTCCGCCACCTTGCGCATCTGCGCTCTGCCGAGTCCGATGGAGAGCAGGATCCAGAGAGCCGCGAGGGGCCCGGTGGACGCTGCCGCCCATGCGAGGGTGAGGCCGAGAAGAGCGAAGACGGCATCGACGCCGGCTCCCGCCGCGTCGCCGAAGCGGTAAAGGAAGACGTCCACGACGGGTTTGGCCTTGTACTTTTCGGCCGGCGACAGCACGCTGAAGAGAGTTTCCCGCGCCGGACGTGAAATCGCGTACCGAGTCGCGCGGTGGATCGCGGCGAAGATGAGCATGACGCCGAACACGGGCCAGATCGCCAGCACGACGAAGCCCACCAGCGTCACGAGCGGCAGCACGGCGAGCGTCCAGCCGACTCCAACCTTGCGAATGACGTGCGTGGTTATGAGAACTTGGATGATCAAGGTCACGCCCTGCGCGACGTAGTCGAACTGCGCGAAATTGGCCACCAGGCTGCTGAATCCGTCGGACCCGGTGAGCACGATGTTCGCCTGGGCGAAATAGACCAGCGTGTTGCTGACCGCCATGAAGACGATCCAGAGTCCTACGCCCAGGAGGTAGCGCGATCTGAAGACGGCGGGGATCCCCTCCCAGAACGAGCCGCCGATCCTGGCGTCGGGTCCGGTGGGCGAGGGTTCGGTCTCGGCCTCGGCGGTCGCCGAGAGTCCGGATTCCGGGCCCGTGGTCGCAACGGGTTCGTCGGTGGCGTCCGACCTTGCCCGACGTGCCATTCCGTCGAGCACGAGCATCACGACGATCGCCAACGCGAAACAGAACGCACCGGTCATCATGAGTCCGGCCGGAAGATAGGGCGTGTCCGTGAGCGCGCTGATCCGGTTGGCGGTCCAACCGCCCGCGAGCGCTCCCAGGGTTCCGCCGATTCCAATGAATGCGAAGAGTCGTTTGCCCTGATCCACGTTGAAGATGTCCACCATGAAGGCCCAGAAGACGGCCGTGGTGAAGAGATTGATGGTCGTCAGCCAGATGTAGTAGGTGTACCCGATCCCTCGGGAGAGACCGGTCTGAGCGTCGGTGCCGATCACCCCTCCGCCGGACCTCACGTCGTAGACCAGCAGCGCCGCGAAGATCAGCAGGCACCCGATCACGAAGAGATAGGCCGTCGGGATGAAGCCGCGGCGATTCATTCTCGCCACCACTCCCCCGAAGAAGAGCACCGCGATCAGGGCGACAGCGGCGTTGACCACGAAGAGCACGCGCAGCTCGCCGAGCCCTCTCGCGACGCCCATCGCCTCCCGCAGAGGCCGCAGGAAGAAGTAGCCGCAGAGGACCAGGAAAAAGAAAAGCGCCGACATCGCGGCGAGCGGGAACTCTCCGCGCTTCATGTTGAAGAGGCGCCTCATGGGCCTATTCGGCGAGATTTCCCGCATGTGCGACTCCAGGCTGTTGAGCGTGGCGGAAGGTGGGCGGAGCTCGGCTAGCCGGTCGGCTCTCCCATCGCGTGCCATTCGGCGAGCGCTTCGGCTTCGCGTTCGGCCGAGACTCCGGACCGGAACTCCGCCTGACGTTCGGCGGAGCGGGAGAAATGGAAGGCGAGCGTCGAGGCGGTCGTGTCGGCCAGCGAGCGAAAGGTCAGCCCCTTCTCGACCTCGGGGGTGAGATCGAAACGAGCGAAGCCCTCGGCGCCGTCGCGGGCCGGACGCCAGACCGGGAGTTCGGCGTAGGGGCGCAGACCGGCATTGATGAGGAAGTCCGTTTCCACCCAGGTGAAGGTGGTCTCGGCCGTGGTGACCGCCCTCATTCCGTAGAGCAGCTCGGTCATGGGCCGGGGAACGGCCGGTCCGACCACGTTGTACGTGCCGCTCTCGCCGTCTTCGCACATGCGCACGAGCCAGTCGCCGAAATCGCGCACGTCGATGACCTGTACCGGGTCGGTCCCGTCGCCAGGCGCCAGCACCTCGCCGCCGCGGTGGATGCGAACCGGCCAGTAGGTGAAGCGGTCCGTTGGATCTCCGGGGCCGACGATCAGGCCGGGACGGAAGACGATGGTGCGATCCGCACCGAAGTGATCGCGTGCGATCTGCTCGCTGAGAGCCTTGGCGAGACCGTAGTGGCTCGACTCGTTGCCGGGTTCGATCCCAGCGGTCTCGCGGGTCCACACCGGCGCCTCGATGTTCATGGGAACGCGGCTGGTGTCGGAATAGACCGACCGGGTGGATACGAAGACGTAGCGCTCGCAGGAATCCTTGAGCAGGTCCGCGCTCAGATCGACCCAGTCCGGGGCGCGGGTGGCCGAGTTGTCGACGACCACGTCCCAGGTACGCCCCTTCAGCGCCTCCAGATCGTTGGCGCGGTCACCGATGAGCGTCTCGACGTCGGTGAAGAGATCGGGATTCGTGCGACCTCGATTGAAGAGCGTGACTTCGTGACCGCGCGAAAGGGCGTAGCCGACCTGATGGGGGCCTATGAAGCCGGTGCCGCCGAGGATGAGGATGCGGAGCGATCGTGAAGGCGGCGGTGGCTCGGGACGGCCCGGGAACCCGGCGGCGTCCGGTCCCGCATTCGCGTTCCGGGCCCCCTCGGTCTCCGAGCTCTGAAGCGAGCAGCCGCCGACGGCGGCCGATCCCACCCCGGCCGCGAGAACGCCTCCGGCCGCGGCCGAGGTCTTGAGGAAGTCGCGTCGAGTGGTGTCCATGGCGCCGGATCCTTGCGGGTTGAGGGGTCGAACGGCTCACGACGCCCGCACGGGCCGCCTGCCGCTCACATATTACGCCGGGGGAGGCGACGAGCGCAACCGTTCGTCAGGGCCCGCTTCCATCACTCGGGGATCCGTAGCCCGGCAGGCCTCATCCGTCCGTCTCCATCTCCACCGCCCGGGCCTCCGATTCTCCGACCGCCGGCTCCCGGCGGCGAAAGACCGAACGAAGTCGCTCGCTCCACGACCGCCGGCGCGCGAGCACGATCTGCACCCGCTCCCCCGCCGTCGTGACGTCTCGCTCTTCACGGACGCGTCCAGCCTCGCATCTTGCTCCGCCACCGAGACCGTCCACGTGGACGAAGTGCACGTCTTCGCCCGGTTCGGGGCATGCGATCCGGTATCTCCGGCCGTCCCAGATGAAATCCTCGTAAGCTTGCCCGCGCCATTCCCGTTCAAGGAAAACCTCGTCCTCCACCGCCCATGCGCACGGTCCCAACCGCTCCCCGCGACGGTAGTAGTCCGCCTCGAAGGAGTCCCCGCGGTATCTGCGGAAGCTCTGCTCCATCGCGTGGTCGACGTCGCCGAGATCGTCCGCGTCCACCAGGGATTCGAGGTGGTGCTGGAGCTCGTGGGTGACGGTCTCGTAGATCTGTTCGCGCCAGTCGAACTCGGGGTCGATCTCCGCAAGCGCCCGGAACGAGCCCCAGTGGAGAATGATGAGCGAGCGGACGGTTTCCGGCCCCTCCCAGCCCGAGGGATATGACTCGGTCAGGCACTCCCCCAATGTGAACACGTCCTCGAAATCAGGGTGTGTGAGCCTCTCCCTCTTAATTGTGAGCCCGTCCACACCGGTCCGGTAGGCTGGGGGTATCTCCTCGAAAATTCGTCGCGCCGCGACTTCGAACGAATGGAAATCCATCAGGCGGTGACGGACGGTCTCCGGCCCGACCGGCTTAGGGTCCCGACGGAGTCACCGGCAGCGGGCGGTTCCGGTGCCGCAGCCTTCAAGCCGCACCCTGTCAGGGAGAGGGCGACGGGGCTCGCCGCCGGCCATCGAAGGATTTCGCGACGGCTCGCGGACGCCCCTGGTCCTGCGGACGTGCTCGACGGCTCGACCATTACCGACATGAACGAGCCTAAACCGGCTCGGCCAGCGCCCGCAGGATCTCCTCGGGGCTCGGAAAGCGTCGCAATTTCTTCTTCGAGAAAATGAGCCTGCCGTCGGACTCCACCTCGAAGCGACCGCCAGATGACGACACCAGCTCGATGTCGGCGTCAGGGTGACGGTCGGTGATGCTGGCCGCCAAACTGACGGCTTTAGGCTTGTAGTTTCACATCGAGCAGTATTCGATCGAGATGCGCATTGCGGTTCGATGGCTGGATGGGACGGGCGTCGGGCGGGCCGGACGCGGCTCCCAATGTTAGCCGGAAATCTGTGGCCGGGCACGGTTTCCCGGGCTGGGCTTGAGCTTCCGATGCGAGGGCGTGAGTCCGGGAGTCGAGACGAGAGGTCGGGTGCCGCCGTGCTGAACACGGGTCCTGGTCGCCCGCACCCTGGGTCGACAACGAGCCTGGTCGCAGGCGGTCCGGACCTCATGGGCAGGGGATTACCAGCCCAGACTCTCGCCTCCGTCCACTACCAGCGTCTCGCCCGTCACGTAGGACGCGCTCGCCAGGAATACCACCGCGCGGACAACGTCCTCGGGCGACGGATTCGCGGCCAGCGGCACCATCCGACGAACGCGCGCGACGTCTTCCGCGTCGAAGTGCTTCGGGGAAAGCACGTCGCCGGGCGCGACCGCGTTCACCCGCACATCGGGAGCCAGTCGTCCGGCTGCGATCCGCGTTAGCTGCAGAAGCCCCGCCTTCGCGACCGAGTGGTGCGGATGGCTCGTCCACGGCCGCACGGCCGAAAGATCCGCGATGTTGACCACCGAACCTCGCCTGGCGCGCAGAAGCGGCGCCGTCTCCCGGATCATTAGGAAGGGCGCCCTCAAGTTCAGGGCCAGCACCGCGTCCCACTCGTCCGCGCCAGTGTCGAGAATATCTCCAGAAACGAAGCTCGCAGCCGAGTTCACGAGCAGATCGAGCTTCCCGAAGGCCTTCTCGAGCTTGCGGCACAGGGCAACCGCGCCTGCTTCTTCGGTGAGATCGGCCTGCACGACATGAGCGCGTCTTCCGAGCCCCCGGACCCGGGCGGCCGCGGTCTCCGCCTCGGCTTCCGACCGATTGTAGTGAAGGAGGAGGTCCCAGCCTCGTTCGGCCAGCCCGACCGTGATCGCGCGGCCGAGTCGAACGGCTCCGCCCGTGACGAGCGCCACCCGGCGATTCCCGGTCCGTTCCCGGTCGGTACCGCCCCGATTGTGGAAACCCTTCGGCGTCGGGCGATGCTCGTCCACCGTGAGAGGTCGCGTGCGGACCGTCAGGTCAGGTAGCGCCCCTTCAGCAGACGTCGGTGATGATCCGAGTGACCGGCGACGATCCAGAGCAGTCCCCGCACGGAAAACTTCCGCCCCGATGCCTCGCCCACCCTGTCCCACATGTCCCCGTCGAGACCCTGCGCCAGAGTGGAGGTCGCGGCGCGCACGCTCCGGAACTCGGATGCGAGCTCCTTGAGCGGCCGCTCGTGAGCGTTCGAGTGACGGGCGTAGGAGTTCTCGTCGAAGCCGGGGTACGGACCGCGGTCGCCGCGGGAGAACGCGAGCGCTCTGGAAGCGAACATCCGCTCGGCGTCGACGACGTGGCCCACCACTTCGCGGACCGACCACTTGCCCTCCGCGTATCGGTGGCGCTCGAGAGCGGGCGTGACATCGGCCACGAGCTCCTCCCAAGCCTGCGAGTCGTTTTCGAGAGCCTCCTCGAGCGTCTCGCCGACAACCCGCTCGACGTAAGGAGCGTAGAACGGATGAATCTCGAAGGATGCGGGTCGGTGCGACAAGGGAGGACGGATCATGGATTCCGGAGCTCGGTGAGCAGGGGAGCGAAGTGCGTCCTACCGCGCGAGTCCGGCTTGGTTTCAGCGGAACCGAACCGTCGACTCAAAGGCTCGCGTGCTGATCCGGCAGCTCGCACCGGGAATCCCGGCTAGTTCCGCATCTCTTCGAGCTGGGCGACGTCGAAGCCGTCGCGAATGCCCTCGAACTCTTCCACGGTGACGGCGTCGGCTTCCATCAACACGAGAAAGCGGCCCTCGACCAGGATCGCGAACTCGACGTCTCCCTGCCCGCCGTCGGAGCCGCGCCGAGGTTCGAACCCCATGTACCCGGGGTGGCCGCGGTACGTTATCGAGCGAGCCCAGCCCTGCCCGTCCCGTTCGTCAAGCTCCTGCCCGAACTCTCCGATCACGCCGTCGGGTCCGTGTAGCGGAAGCGCGCCAACGTCGACGACGACGACCTCCAGGTCCGTCCTGCCCGGACCCGAGTACGTCGCTGTCGCGATCGCAAGCGTGTATCCGGCCAACCCCACGCGCTCCCGGTTACGGTCCAGGCGATCGAGCTTCCCGAGCTCGTCGGGAAGGAGGTCGTAGAAGTCCACCGGATCGACGGCCTCTTCCACCAGCTTCTCGCCGAGAAGCGAGTCGCTCCATTCAAAGGGGAGCGCGTAGAGATCCTCGATGATCGCGGGCAGACTCGCCTGGATCTCTTCCGCCAGCTCCTGCACGCTCTCCGAGATCGCGTCGGCGACGTCCTGAACGGCTTCGGAGATCGCACCGGCTAGCTCGGCCGATCCCTCGTCCGCCTCACGCCGGAGGTCTTCCGCCGCCTCGGAGATCTCAGGCACATCGACGTCGTTCTCGTCGGAATACTCGCAGCCGGCGACCGCGAGGCCCGCGAGCGCAGCGACGAAAACGGTGGTGCGGGTTATCTTCAACGACATGGCTGTTCGCTCCGTTCCCGTGATACGTGATAGTTAAAGGGTGTTGCACCTGCGGGCCGTTACGCTCGGCGGGTGGTCCCGGTTTCAGAAAAGTACGACCGTTGAGGCCAGACCGTCCATCGCGGAACGGGATGTGCCGACCCGGACGTCAGTCTTCGCAACCTTGCACATCACACCCGACCCGCGCCATCTTCCGCGCATGAAAATCTCACCTCTCGCGCTGATCTGCATGCTGAGCGCCTGTTCCGCAGCCACCATCGGCCCCGGCGCCTCCGCGCCGAACTCCTCGTCGGGGCCTGCGACCGCGAGTGCGCCGGAGGAGCCGACGCCCCTACCCGCCAACCCTGCGGCTATCCCTGCGGAAGAGGCCCCGGCCTCCCCTTACGAATCCGAAACCGAGGCTCCCGCTCTCGCCTTCTCCATCGACCAGGCCAACTTCGGACGCGACGTCTTCAGGGCGTCGTGCACCGCGTGCCATTCGTCGAGCGAGTTCAGCGACCGTTCCTTCAAGTTCAAATGGCGCAGACGCAGCGCCGGCGATCTCTATCGGCACATGTACTCCACCATGCCGGAGGACGCTCCCGGATCCCTGGCGCCTTCGGAATACGTGGCGCTGGTGGCGTACGTGCTCCGGCTGAACGGAGTGGATGCAGGCGAGGGCGAGCTCCCGGCCGACGAAGAGGCGCTCGAAGGCCTCAGCTTGGCCGCGATCGCCAACTGACCCCCCCTCAAACCACCACCCAGATGATCGACAGACGCGATTTCCTGAAGACCGCCGGGAAAGGGGTCGGCATAGCGGGCGCCGGCCTCGTCCTGCCGACCGGAGGCCCGGCGTCCGGAGGGAACCGCAGCCCTTCGAGCGAACGGCAGGAGGGTGGGGCGCCGTTCGTCCGTTCAGGGCAAATGCCGGACGTGGTGGTCGTGGGCGCCGGCAACTTCGGCACCTGGACCGCCTATCACCTTCGGCGGCTGGGAGCGAGAGTCACCCTCGTCGACCAGTACGGACCAGGCAACTCCCGATCGGCGTCCGGAGGCGAGACCAGGGGAGTGCGCACGTCCTACGGGGACCGCCCGCACGGGATCGACTGGTCGAAGTGGGCCGCCCGCGCGATCGAACGCTGGCAGGAGTGGGACGAGGAGCACTTCGCGAAAGGCATGCTCCCGCGCCTCTTCTTCACGACCGGCGACATCATCATGCGAGACGAGATGACGCCCTTCATGGAGCAGTCGATCGAGAACTGGCGGGAGATGGACTGGCCCTACGAGGTGTTGAGCGCGGACGAGATCCGCTACCGCTGGTCCGTCATCCGCACGCCGGACGTGGACGTCGGCCTCTACGAACCCCGGGCCGGCGTGGTGCGCGCGCGCAGGGCGATGGAGTCGGTGGCACAGGTATTCCAGATGGAAGGCGGCGAGCTCGTGATCGGCAAGGCGCGGCCTCCGGAGGCTGCCGGGCGGCGGATCGACCATGTCCTGGTGGGCGACGGCGAGAGGGTGGCCGGAGGCGCCTTCGTCTTCGCGCTCGGTCCGTGGTTCCCCAAGTACTTCCCCGAACTCATGGGAAGGCGGCTGCGCACGAGCACGGTAGGCCACACCTACTACTTCGCGACTCCGCCCGGAGACGAGGGCTACCGCCACCCGAACTGTCCCAGCTACAACGTCCCGGGTGTGACGGGCTGGCCGGCGCTCGGCAGCGATTCCCGCGGATTCCGGATCCGCACCGGCGGCGCCAGCTTCGACGATCCCGACACAAGCATCCGCTGGATCCCGGAGGATCGCCACGACCGCCCGCGCGGAGTTCTCGCCAAGTACTTTCCGGCTCTCGCCGAGCTGCCCATCAACGAGACCCGGGCCTGCCACTACTGCGGCACGGTCTCGCGCAACTTCATCATCGACCGGCATCCCGGCTTCGACAACGGTTGGTTGGCGGGCGGAGGATCGGCCGAGTCCTTCAAGCAGGGGCCGGTCCTCGGCGAGTACGTCGCCCGGCGAGTCCTCGACCAAAGGGCTTCCGACGATCCCGACGTCGCTCTGGACGAGGGCTTCCGGCTCGCGGAGGAGGAGTTTCCCGAAGACGAGGGCAACTGGTCCGATGGGGAAGGGGAGGGTTGGGTCGACCGGTAATCGGTCGCAATATCGCTGCGGACAGTGATTCCGAGACCTCGAAGCATGATCGGGCGGCACGGCCGCGCGGGTGGGCGCTCCGGCGACGTGATCGCACATCCGGACGGAACGATCCCGACGGTCGGCGCTCTCCGAGCTCCGACCATGGACCGCCAGCTCACCCTGACTCGCTTCATCGAACGGGCCGGGTCACTCTTCGGCGCCCGCGAGGTGGTGAGCTGTAACGGCGGCGAACGCGAGCGGCTCACCTGGCGTGGGATCGCGGATCGGACGGCACGTATGGTCGGAGCCCTGAGGCGGACGGGCGTGAAGCCCGGGGACCGGGTGGCGACGCTTGCCTGGAACCATCACCGCCATCTCGAGCTCTACTTCGCCGTTCCGGCGATGGGTGCGGTGCTGCACACGGTCAACCCGCGGCTCGCGCCCGGACAGATCGACCGCATTCTCATGGACGGCGGCTCCAGACTGATCTTCGCCGACCCCGACCTGCGCGACCTCGTGCCCCACCGGCTGGAGGTGGCCGACCACGAGGCCCTAGTGAACGCCGGACCGTCGGAGCCCTTCCCGGAGCTCTCGGAGTGGACGGCGTGCGGTCTTTGCCACACTTCGGGAACGACCGGCGACCCCAAGGGCGTCCTCTACTCTCACCGCGCCCTGGTGCTTCATGCGCTGGCCATAGCTCTTCCGGACGGCTTCGGTATCGCGGAGCGCGACACCGTGCTCCCGGTCGTGCCGATGTTCCACGCTTCGGCCTGGGGGATGCCCTACGCCGCGGCAATGACCGGAGCGGGGCTGGTGCTTCCCGGTCCTCGCCCGAACGCCCGGCGCGTCGCGGAGCTGCTGTCGGCGGAATGCGTGACCTTTGCCGCCGGAGTGCCCATGATCTGGAACGAGGTGCTCGATGAGCTGCGCCGCGAACCGCGGCCGCTTTCGCCGGACTTGCGCATTCACGCCGGCGGCGCACCTTCGCCACCTTCTCTTGTCGACGCCTGGGAGAAAGAGTTGGGCGTCGAGGTGATCACCGGCTGGGGCATGACCGAGATTTCTCCGGTGGGTGCCGTCACCCATCCGCGAGCGAACCGGCGGAGGCCGGGCTCGGCTACCGCCCCGGTTCGGCCTCGGGACCCGGATGGCGCCCCGGATTCGGGCTCGGCGTTCGGCTGGGCGGAGGGCTCGTCGGCCCGGTACTCGCAGGGAACACCGCTTCCCCTGGTGGAGACGCGCATTACCGACGACGACGCCCGCGAGCTGGCCCGTGACGGCATCGGCGTCGGCGAACTTGAGGTGCGCGGACCGTGGGTTGCGGGCTCCTACTTCGGACGCGACCCGGAGGACGACCCCGATGCCTTCCGCGACGGATGGCTGCGTACCGGCGACATCGCCACGATGGACGCCGAAGGCTACATTCGGCTCGTGGACCGCTCCAAGGACCTGGTGCGTTCAGGCGGCGAGTGGATATCGTCCGTTCAGCTCGAAAACGCCATCGCCGGCGTCGGCGGCGTGGCCGACGCGGCGGTGGTGGCGATGCCCCATCCGCGCTGGCAGGAGCGGCCTTGCGCCTTCGTGGTCCCGAAAGCGCCGCCCGATACGTACGCGGAGCACTCCCTCAGAGGAGAGGTCCTCCGCGAGCTCGGCTCCCTTTTCCCGAAGTGGTGGCTTCCGGACAGAATAGAGTTCATCCGCGAGATTCCGCGCACCGCCACGGGCAAGATCGACAAGCGCCGGCTCCGTATCGCCGCAGCTTCGCCGGAGGACGGAAAGTGAATCCCGACTCGAACGCCCGCTTCCGCTTCCACCATCCCGTGGAGGTCCGGTTCGTGGATCTGGATGCGGCATCGCACGTTCACCACTCCAGGGTCCTCGTCTACTTCGAAGAAGCGCGCTGGGCCTATTGGACCGAGCTGATGGGGTGGCCCGAGGAGGGCGAGTGGGGTTTCGTGCTCGCCAGGGCGCATGTGCGCTGGCGAAGGCGCATCTTCTGGCCGCAGACCCTCACGGTGGGAGTGCGCGTGAGCGCCATCGGTCGCCGCAGCTTCGAAATGGAGTTCGAGGTCGCCGACGCCGAGGGTGACGTTCTGGCGTGCGGAGGCAGCACCCAGGTCACCTACGACTTCGCCAAGGGGCGCTCGATCGCCGTGCCTGAAGACCTCCGGGAGAAGTTCACCGACTTCGACGGCCCCTTTTCAAGTGGCTGACGGGCGCGAGCGGCTTCCGCGGCACCCGGACCTGGAATGGCGAACGGACCGCGGACGGCGAGGGGCGTGAGCGGGCGGGATGGCGCCGGATGCGCCGACCGCGACCAACTTTACGTGGTATCGTTATGTGCTTAACTTATTCGTCCACTTTAGACCGATGGCCAGTGAGAGCCGGCCACCGGAGAAGAGCCCAGATACGTCGCGGAACCTGCGACGGACGCACACCCGCGGAGGGTGTGAAGCGGGGAAGGCACCCCGGGAGAGAACAGGAAATGGTTGGAAGGTTCGTAGCTGCCGTCGCGCTCGCGACTCTGATCGTCGACGCCCCGGTTGATCTGGCGGCGCAGGATGCCGCGCGCCCGCGCATCCTGATCCCTTACTTCACGCCGGCCGAGGAGGTCAGTGACCGCTTCGGGAAGGAGATCAGCAAGAAGCTTCAGGAGATCATCAACCGGACGCACCCGCTCTACGTCGCGATCCCCGAGAGAGAGATCAAGGACGCCGTCAAGAACTTCGACCTGAACATCGAGGACCTCACCTGCGTCCAAGCCCGGCAGCTCTCGAGCCACATCGACGCCGCCATCGTCATGTGCGGCTCCTATACGGAGGAGGCCGGCAAGCGCTACGCCTTCGTTTCGGAAATCTGGGACATGAAGACGAGCGAAAAGCTCGATATCACGCCCCACACGGTTGCCGAGAAGGATTACGAGCAAGCCGCCGACCACATCCTCGGGGAGTTCGACACCTACGTCGAGATTGTCCGGTCACGCCAATTCTGCGCCGAATCTCAGGCGAGCCAGCAATGGGAGAACGCCCTGCGCCAGTGTGACAACGCCCTCCGACTCAATCCCACCGCAAACTCGGTCAGATACCGTCGGGCCCGCATTCTCATGGAGATGAACCGTCTCCCGGAGGCGCTCGAGGAGCTGGAAACCGTGATAGCGGCGGACGCCGTTCACGCCGAAGCTTACGAAAGCGCCGGCTACGTCGCGACGCAGATCGCCGAGACCGAGGAAGACAAGCTCGTCGCGCGGGGCTATTTGGAGAAGTACCTCGAGCTGAACCCAATGAACGCTGGGACACGCATGACCGTCGCGTGGGGGCTGGCCCAGGCCGGAGACCCTGTCGGCGCCATGGGGCTCATCTCCGCCGGTCTCGAACTCGACGCCGAGAACGTCGACCTCTGGGAGCAGTACGGCAATTTCGCCTTCAACGCCGCCGAGCAGGCCAACACCGGCGGGGCCGCCGCCGAGCTCAATCCGGAGACGGAGCGCCACTACCGCGAGGCCATCGACGCTTACGGTCGCTTGTACGACGCGAGGGGTGCCGAGACCCAAGTCGGGCGGCTTCGCAACGTCATGGCCGCCTACCTCCAGTTAGGTGATGTCGATGGCGCCTTGGAGCTGGGCGCGAGGGCGACGGAGACCCACGCGGAAGAGCCGGATATCTGGTCGATTTACGCCCAGGGGCTCTTCGATTCCGGTCACCTCGACGAGTCCTTGGAGGCATTGAACCAGCTCGAGGCCATCAACCCGAACTACCAGAACCTCGCGGTTCGCAAGGCGACGATCCTGTTGGTGCAGGACCAACTCGAGGATGCCGTCGCTCTATTGACCCGTGCGGTCGCCACCGGTCGGACCGACGCCGATGCGGCCGGCAACATCCTGTACAACGACGCCGCCTTGAACGGCTACCAGAAAAACGACTGGACGTACACCATCACGCGTCTGGTGCCGGCCAAGCAGATCGAAGGCGTATCGTCCGGCTTCGTGAGCAAGGCGGATTTCCTGCACGGCTACTCTCTCTATGAGTCCGCTGTCAGGCGCCAGGAGCCTAGCACCTTGGCGAGCGCGAACGCCACGCTGCCCGACTTCAGGCGGGTAATCACCCTTATGGACGGAGCAGCCGAATACGCTGCCTCCAGCGGTAGGACGGCCAACGTAAACGAAATCGTGGCGGCGGCGACCCAGTACGTCGACATTCAGGAGGCGATCATCCGCCGGGGCGGCGTCTGACGAACCGACTTTTCTTTTAGACACCCGGTCTTCCCTCCCCCGGTGACGGGAGGGGGATCGGATCAGGCCCCGGAGCCGCCTGATGCGGCCTCGGGGCTTTCTGTTGCTCGGACTCTCTCGGGTTTTCTGCATCAAAGGCGACCGCTCGGCCGCTCTGCCAGCGTCACGGGCGACCGTCTCTCGGCGACGAAAAACGTCGAAACGCGACAATTGACGCGTCATGGACGGTCCGAGCGGACGTTCGGTATTATCGGGAAACGTTCGGAAATAGCCCGTGTTTCGGAGCCTTGGCAATAGGCCATAAACCCAGTGTTCGTAAGGGTTTACGGCACGTCGGCGACCTGCCGCCCCGGACGAGGAGTTTCGGTAAACTCCAAGTTGCGTATCTACGCCCCTCCCGCTAACTTACTTCCACGGCATCTTGTAACCATTCTCTCGCCAACTCACTACCAGGTTACCACCAAGGCTTCATGCAAGGCGACTTCGCGACCGGCTACGATCATCGCATCGACGGTGCGGGAAGGATCAATTTGCCTGCACAGCATCGCCGGGCCGTGCCCGGCGGATCGCTCTGGGTCGTGCAGCTCCACCGGGATTTCCTGACCCTCTACACCGCCGAGGGCTTCGAGGCGTTGAAGGAACGACTGACGGCCTACCGGCTTCAGGGTCCGAAGCAGGCGAGAGCGTACAGAAAGGCCTTCGGAAGTGCCACTCCGTTAGAGGTCGACGCGACGGGTCGCGTCCTGATTCCGAAGAAACTCCGGGAAAAGTGCGGCCTGGCCGGCATCGTGAAGGTCCTGGGCGCCGGAAACCGGATCGAGCTGTGGAACCTCGACAGATATAACGAGGTTGTCGGCGACGACTTCGAGGATGTCGACATCCCGGAGGACATCTTCTGATGACCGGCCCGAGCTACCACGAACCGGTGATGACCCGGGAGGTCGTCCGGCTGGTCGCGCCGAGGGACGGGGCGCTCTACCTGGACGGTACGGCAGGCGGCGGTGGCCACGCCCGCGCGATTCTGGGCGCGGCGGCCGAGTGTCGACTTGTGGCGGTCGATATCGACCCGGAGGCGATAAGCGCCACGGGTCGAGTCCTCGGAGATGGAGGATTTACCGGGCGGTTCCGGCTCGTGCTCGGCAACTTCTCCGAGATATCCGCAGACGAGCTCGACTCGGATGGGCTCGACGGAGCCCTGCTCGATCTCGGTGTGAGCTCGCATCAGCTCGACGACGAGGCGCGCGGTTTCACCTTCGCTCGCGGCGCCCCGCTGGACATGCGCATGGCGCGGGGCGGAGAGGATGATCGGGAGAACGCCGCCCAACTGCTCGCCCGTTCGACCAGGGAGGAGCTCACTCACTTATTCAAGGCGTACGGCGAGGTGGTCGGAGCGCGGGCGTTGGCCAAGCAGGTCGCACGCAGGTGTCGAGAGGGGTGCATGGCGACGAGCGACGACCTGGTGGCCGCCCTCGCCAGAACCCTGGGTCGCCTTCCGAAAGCGCAGGAGAAAGCCAGAGTCTTTCAGGCCGTGCGCGTCGCGGTGAACCGGGAACTGGAGTCGCTCGGTCGCGGACTGGAGGTCATAAGGGACCTGCTCCGCGCGAATGCCGTGTTGGTCGTGATCAGCTACCATTCCCTCGAGGACCGCATAGTCAAGCGGGCCTTCCGGGAGTGGAGCGGCGGCTGCGTCTGCCCGAGCGGACTGCCGGCCTGCGCCTGCGGAGCCCGTTCCTTGGGCGAAGTCGTGACCCGGAGGCCGCTCCGGCCGTCGGATTCCGAGATCGGGCGCAACCACAGGGCGCGATCGGCGCGCCTGCGGGCGTGGAGGAGGGCGGCCTGATGCGCGGCCGAGTCTACCTGGGAATCGTGGTCCTGATACTGGCGGCGCTCGGGGTGCTCGGCGCGGTCGCGAGCCGGCAGGCATCGAGCCTGGACGCGCTGGAGCGCCGGGACGAGCTCCGCCGCCAGAACGCGCAGATGGAAGAACGCGTCACTCTGGTGAGCGAGGAGCTTCGGGCGCTTCTCTCCCGTCGGATGGTCTCGTCCCGGGCATCCGAGCTCCTGGGCATGCGCACGCCCTCAGGAAACGAGCTGGTGCTGCTTCCGGTGGGGAACGACCGATGAAGCTCTTCCGATCGAGGAGACGACGCTCCCTCTCGCCGGGTTCGGCCCTGCGCAAGGCCACGAAGCGCCCGCCCGCCCCCGACAAGGCGGTCCTCAGGCCGCCGGCGCCGGGACCGCGTTCCCGCGACCGGGAGGCGCCCGCCGAGGACGCTGGCCGCTCGACCGTCCTCCTCGTGCTTCTGATGCTCGTCGGAGCGACCGTCATCGGGAGGGCCGCCCAGGTTCAGCTCGTGGAGCATCGCGAGTGGAGCGAGCTCGCGGCTCGGCAGCACATCGGCCAAGAGGAGGCTCTTGCCCCTCGAGGTCGCATCCTTGCCCGCGAAGGCACTCCCATCGCGATCTCCGTCACACGTTACTCCGTAGGGATCTCTCCTCGGGAGCTCAGGGAGGCCGAGGCCGCGATCAGACTCTTGAGCGCCGAGCTGGGACTCGACCAGAGACGGGTACGGAAGGCCGTCGAATCCGACCGCCTCTGGGTCGTGCTGCCGGGACGCTATTCGTCGATCGCGCTCTCGGCCTTGAACGAACTGGACGGCGTCTATCTCCTTCCCGAGATCTCGCGCCACCTTCCGCAAGGCGAGCTCGCGCGCCATCTGATCGGCCAGGTCAGCGACGGAACCGGACTCGGCGGGATCGAGCAGGCTTTCGACTCCTTCCTGGAAGGCACGCCCGGACGCGAGATGCTCGTTCGGGATGGGCGGAGGAGGGAGATTCCCGGCCGCCGCGTCGTGGTCGTGCAGCCGGAGGCGGGGCTCGACGTCGTGACCACGATCGACCTCGGGCTCCAGGAGATAGCGCTTCAGGCCATCGACGAAGCGATTCTCGAAACCGGGGCGGTCGGTGGCGACATCGTCATGGCCGATCCCAGAACCGGAGAGATACTGGCTCTGGCGTCGAGGAGAGACGGCGCAGCCTCGCTCGCGGCGGTCACCACGCCGTTCGAGCCCGGTTCCACCCTGAAGCCGATCACGGTGGCGGGGCTGCTGGAACGCGAGGCGGCCTCGCTCGACGATTCGGTGGAGGTGAACGACGGTAGGTGGACGATCAACGGCCGCACTCTCCACGACGTGGGCGCCCAAGGGGCGATGACGGTCGCCGATGCGCTCCGGATCTCCTCGAACGTGGGAGTGGCGAAGGCGGCGCAGGCCCTGAGTCCGGGAGCCCAGTACGAGCTGCTTCGCGATTTCGGGCTGGGCACCCCGACCGGGATAGAACTGCCCGGCGAGGTCTCCGGGATGCTGAGGCGTCCCGAGGCGTGGACCGCCCAGTCGGCGGCTTCGCTGGCCATCGGCTACGAGGTTTCGGTGACCTCGATCCAGCTGGCCATGGCCTACTCGGCCCTTGCCAACGGTGGCAGGCTCATGAAACCGCTCCTCGTCCGGGAGGTTCGCGACCGGAACGGCGCCGTGGTGGCGTCGAACGAGCCTGCCGCAGTTCGGCGTCCGGTCTCGGCGGCGACCGCTGACGCGATCATGGAAGTGCTGACGGAGGTGGTCGAGGACGGGACGGCCACGGCGGCCCGCCTGGCAAGCTTCAAGGTCGCGGGCAAGAGCGGCACGGCCAGACTTTACGACCCGGACAGGGGCTATGAAGACGGGGCCTACTCGTCGTCGTTCGTCGGAGCCTTCCCGGCGGAGGCGCCGCAGCTCCTCATCGTGGTCAAGCTCGAACGCCCGCAGGGGGAATACTACGGCGGTGCGGTGGCAGCGCCGGTCACCCGCGCCGCCATGCAGGCGATTCTCGCCTCGCGCGAGCAGCATCTCGACCGACGAGCTCTGCTGGCTCAGGCCGAGGAAGGTCGCCCGAACGCCTTCGTCGGCCGATCCTTCCGGTCGGACGGTGAGGCTGCCGGCCCAAGATTCACCGCATTCGGATTCGAAGGCTCGGGACCGTCCGGCTCCGGGTCAAGGTCGCTGGGAAGCCCACCGATTCCCGAACCGGGCGTCGTGCCGAAGGTGGAGGGTCTGGAGGCCCGGGTCGCCGCCAGACGACTGCACGCCGCAGGCCTCAGGATCGTTTGGGCAGGTTCCGGTCGGGTCGTCGGGACCGTCCCGACCGCAGGCGAGGCCATCTCCCGAGGCGACACCGTTCGCATCATGACCCGGGGTTCCCCGTGGGCGGGCAGACGCTAGCGGCCGTCGCTCAGGTACTGGCCGGAGCCGGGGTGCTGGTCGGCTCCCGGGGCGACTTGCGCACCGAGGTTGCGGGCGCGAGCCAGGATTCGACGAATACCGCGGCGGACGACCTGTTCTGCGCCTGGAAGGGGAGCATTGTGGACGCTCACGACTTCCTGCCGGTTGTAGCGCGGCGCGGCGCGTCGGGAGCAGTGGTCGAACGAGCCGTGGAGAGTGTGCAGATTCCGCAGCTCGTGGTCTCGGACGGCAGACGGGCGGCCGCTGTGGCGGCGGCGTTCCTCGCCGACCACCCGGACCGCAGCATGACGATGGTGGGGATCACCGGAACGAACGGCAAGACTACGACCTCGCTCATCACGCGACACCTCCTGGGCCGACTCGGGCCGGCGGCGGCGGTCGGCACCGTGGGCGTGGTCGGTACGCGGACGCCCGCCGAGCCGGGATCGGCCCTCACGACGCCGGGACCGGTCGAGACGGCCGCCACCCTGCGCTCGCTGGCGGACGCTGGCACCGTCTCCGTCACCATGGAAGCCTCTTCTCATGCGCTCGACCAGCGGCGCCTGGACGGGATCGAGTTCGACATCGGCGTCTTCACCAATTTCACGCAGGATCATCTCGACTACCACGGCGATCTGGCTAGCTACCTCGACGCCAAGAAGCGACTGACCGAGCTGATCGCCGCCGACGGCTCGATCGTGGTAAACGCCGACGATCCCGCCTGGAACGCTCTGGATGGCGGAGGAAGGCGGATGCGGACCTTCTCGCTCGCCGGCGGCGAGGCGAGCGTCGGGGCGGAAGATGTGGCGGCCTCCTCCCTCGGCTCCGAGTTCACCTGCCGCTGGTACGGCGAACGGATCTCGGCCAGGCTGCCGTTGCCGGGCCGGTTCAATGTCTCGAACGCCTTGGCCGCCCTGAGCGTCGCGGAGCTGGCGGGCGTGGATCGGCGCGACGCCGTGGCCTTGCTCGCCGAGGCCCCCCAGGTACCCGGGCGGCTCGAACGGGTCGTGGAGACCCCCTTCTCGGTCTACATAGACTTCGCGCACACCGCCGATGCGCTGCAGAACGTGCTCGCGACACTGAAGCCGCTGACCAAGGGCCGGCTGATCGTGGTCTTCGGCGCCGGCGGAGACCGGGATCGAGGCAAGCGCGCCCAGATGGGAGCCGCCGCGCGTTTGGCGGACACGGTCGTTCTCACATCCGACAATCCCCGCGGCGAAGATCCGGAGAGGATCATGGACGACATCGCCGCCGGCCTCGGCGGAACCCGGTTCGCGCGCGACGCCGACCGCCGCCGGGCGATCTCCCTCGCCATTGACGGGGCCGAGCCAGGCGACACGGTGCTTCTGGCCGGGAAGGGCCACGAGCGCTACCAGATCTTCGCTGAGGGCAGTGTCCCCTTCGACGAACGCGAGGTAGTCCTCGAGGCGGTCGGGAAGCGAGCGGCCGGCGGGGGAGGAGGCTCATGAGCCTCTACCGCTGGGACGACGCCCGGGTGAGGGCGGCGCTTGAGCCGCTGCTCGGCGGCGAGCCCGACGCGCCAGATGCGGGCGACCGAGTCTACACCGGGATCTCGACCGACTCACGTTCGGTCGCGCCCGGCGAGCTCTTCGTCGCCCTGGTGGGCGACCGGTTCGACGGCCACGCCTTTGTGGGCCGGGCCGTAGCCGGGGGAGCCGCCGGAGTCGTGGTGTCGAGGAGTCCGACCGGCGGAGCCCTCGTCGGCGAGGGAGGCGTCCTCGAATACCGGGTCGCCGACACGCTCGAGGCCCTGGGAGCTCTCGCCGCCTACCGCCGCTCCGCAGCCGAGGCGCCCGTCATCGCAATCACCGGCTCGTCGGGCAAGACGACCACCAAGGACTTCACGGCCGCCGCCCTGAGCGCGGCCTTCTCGACCCACGCCACGACCGGCAACCGCAACAATCGCGTCGGAGTACCGCTGACCCTTTTCGCCATGCCGACCGACGCCGAGGCCGCCGTGCTCGAGCTGGGCACGAACGAGCCCGGCGAGATCGCGGCCTTGGCGGCTATGACCGCTCCGGACCTGGCGGTCGTAGTCACGGTCGGCGACGCCCACATCGAGAAGCTCGGCGACCTGGAGGGAGTGCTCGCGGAGAAGCTCTCGCTGCTCCGGGCGCAGCCCGCCGTGGCAGCGCGTCCGATCGTCGGGGACCGTCCGGCGATCCTCGCCGAGCGAGCGCGGGAGATCAGGAAGGATGTCCGGGTCGCCGGTACGAGCCACCTCGCCGATTCCGACCTCCGCGCTCGCAACGTGCGGCACACTCCCAACGGCGGGACGCTCTTCACCTGGCGAGATCTCGAGGTGAGGCTCCGCATTCCCGGGCGTCACGCAGTCACCGACGCTCTCATCGCTCTGACCGTCGCGGAGGCGATGGACGTCGAACCGGCCGCAGCCGTGCGAAAGCTGGAGTCGGTCCAACCGGGCGCCATGCGTTCCGAGCTCAGGTCCATGGGCGAGATCGAGCTGGTGGTGGATTGCTACAACGCCAGCCCGCAGAGTCTGGAGGCGGCCCTGGACCTGCTCCATCAGCGGAGTCGAATCCGTGCCCCGCGCAGTTCGGTGGCCTTCCTGGGCACGATGCTCGAACTCGGAGCCAAGAGCCCGGCACTCCACCGAGCCGCTCTCAAGGGTGCGCTCGACCGCGGGATCGACCTCATCGTGGCCACCGGCGAGTTCGCCGACGCGGCCCGGGCTCTCGAAGCAAACAGTGGACGGGTCATCCTCGCCGACGACTGGAGCGACGCCTATCCCGCGCTTCGCGAACGCCTGCAAGGCGACGAGATCATCCTCCTCAAGGCGTCACGGGGCGTGGCGCTCGAGGGTGTGATACCGCTCCTGGCGACGGATTTCTCAGGCGCCGACGCGGAGGAAGCCGGGCCTGCCGACACGGAAGCCGGCTACAACCGCGGGGGAGGGATCTGAGATGCTCTATCACCTCTTCCCCGAGCTGGTGGAGCTGCATTCGGGCTTCAACGTGATTCGCTACATCACCTTCCGCTCGGCGGCGGCGGGCATTACGGCCCTGCTGATCACCTGGATCGTCGGGCCTGCGATCATCGGAACGCTCAGGCGCAAGAGGTGGGGGCAGGTGATCCGTCAGGTCGGTCCTCACACGCACTTTGGAAAGCAGGGCACACCGACCATGGGCGGGCTGATCATGATTTCGGCCGCCACGGTATCGACGCTGCTCTGGGCCGAACTGACCAACCCCTACGTTCTGATCGCGCTCGCGAGCTTCCTCGTCTGCGGGGCGCTAGGGTTCGTGGACGACTACCTCAAGATCTCACGCGGTAACGCCGACGGGCTGGTCGACAAGGTGAAGCTCTTCGCTCCGGCCGGAGTGGGCATGGCGGTCGGGATCTTCCTCATCGCGTCTCCGCTCTCGTCCCACGAGCCGACCGTGACGGCGCTGCCCTTCTTCTCGGATCTCCAGTTCGCCTTCGCCCCGCTCTTCTTCGTTCTCTTCACTTCCTTCGTGGTGGCCGGAAGTTCGAACGCCGTAAACCTCAGCGACGGATTGGACGGACTCGCCGCAGGCCTGGTCGCCATCGCCGCGACGACCTTCGCGTTCTACGCCTACCTGGCGGGCCGAGTCGACACCTCCGCGTACCTCGGCCTCTTCCACCTGCCCGGAGCGGGTGAACTCACCGTCTTCGTCGCCGCGCTGATCGGCACTTGCATCGGATTCCTCTGGTTCAACTCGCATCCCGCGAGCGTGTTCATGGGCGACACCGGGTCGCTTGCGCTAGGTGGTGCGTTGGGAGTGTTGGCGATCCTTGTCAAGACCGAATTCCTGCTCGTGATCGCGGGAGGCGTCTTTGTGGCCGAGGCTCTTTCCGTTATCGCCCAGAAAAGCTTCTTCAAGTTTACGCGGTGGCGCACCGGGGAGCCGAGGAGGCTGTTGCGCATGGCGCCGCTCCATCACCACTTCGAGAAGCTGGGGTGGAAGGAGTCCAAGGTGGTCGTTCGTTTCTGGGTCGCCGGATTGCTCTGCGCCATTGGGGCGCTGGCGGCGCTCAAGATACGGTGATGAACGATGAACGCCTCGAACTTCGCTCCGGATCGCTCGAAGGCGCCAGGGTCTCGGTCCTTGGTCTCGGCAGAAGCGGTATGGCCGCGGCGGAGCTCGCTCTCGCCAAGGGAGGAACGGTTTACGCCTCGGACGCGAATACCGAGGTCGCCGCTCCGGCCCGCCTTAGGGCGCTCGAGCACGAAGGTGTCCGCATCGACCTCGGAAGCCACGATCCGGCCCGGATCGCGGAGAGCGATCTCATCGTTGCCAGCCCCGGGATCCCGCCACGCGCTCCCGTGTTCCGGGAGCTCGCGGCTCGCGGCCGGCGCTGGATATCGGAGCCCGAGCTCGCCGTTCGCTTCCATGGAGGCTCGCTGATGGCCGTGACCGGAACGAACGGGAAGACGACCACCGCGATGCTCGCGGCCCGGCTGCTCGAGGAGGCCGGAACGGGCGTGGCTCTGGGGGGCAACGTGGGTGCCGGCCTGGCTCCGGCCGCGTCCCGCCTGGCTCTCGATCCCGACCCGGCCGAGTGGTGGGTCCTAGAGCTCTCCTCTTTCCAGCTCGCCGGTATAGAACGTCTCCGGCCGGACGTGGCGGTCGTCACCAACCTCGCGCCCGATCATCTGGACCGTTATCCGGACACGGCCAGCTATTACGCCGACAAGGCGCGGCTGGCGAAGAACGCGGATTCCGACACCTCTTGGGTCTTTCCGCTCAACGACGAGCAGGTGACCCGCACCTTCGCCTCGGCGGCCGGAACCCATTACCGCTTCGACGCCTCCGGTGGTGCCGCGACCGCGCGGTCGGGAGCGGTCCACGGGGTCCTGGCCGACGGATCCCTATGCGTGTCGGAAGGTGTTCTCGCGCGGGCCGGTCGGCTCTCGCGCCAAGGCCGACGCGGCGGCGTCGGAGACGACCGCGCCGGCGACGCGTGGGTGAGGATCCTCCCGCGCGAGCGTTTCCCCCTTCTGGGTCGCCACAACGTCGGCAACGCCCTGGCGGCGCTCGTCGCGGCCTCGCTGGCGGGAGCGGACGAGGCGGCGCTGGCGCGCGGCCTCAGGTCGGCGCCCGGTCTCCCGCACCGGCTGGAAGCGGTGGCCGAACGTGAGGGCGTCCTTTGGGTCAACGACTCCAAGGCCACCAATCTGGCGGCGGCGCGGGGCGCCATCACCTCCCTCGACCGCCCTATCGTCCTCATCTGCGGCGGCAAGGACAAGGGCGAGGATCTCTCCGACCTGGTCCGCAGAGGGGATACGGTGCGGGCTGTGATCGCGATGGGCGAGGCGGGGCCGAGGCTGGCCCGCGAGCTCGCACTGGCACAACTTCACGTCGCAAGCGACCTGGCCACCGCCGTAGCTCGGGCTCGAGACACCGCCTGTAGGGGCGATTGCGTGCTGCTCTCGCCGGCGTGCTCGAGCTTCGACGAGTTCGACGACTATGCCGCCCGCGGAAATGCGTTCCGCGAGCTGGTGGAGGCCGGACCATGATGAGGCCTGCGCGCAGGGACCGGAAGCCTGCGAACGGAGCGGCTCGCGCCGGGCGTTTCCGCTCGAGGGGCCGTCGAAGCGCCCTGGTCGGGCAGGGACCCATCCACGTGCCGGTGCGCACCGGGTCGGCGACGACCGCGTCACCTGCGCCTTCGGGTTCGGGCTGGGAGGTGGGAGCGCTGGTGACCCTGACCCTGCTTCTTCTCGGTTTCGGGCTCGTGTCGCTCTACAGCGGTAGCTCGGTTCTCGCCATGGAGCGAGGGCTCCCTGCCGACCATTTCTTCGTTTCCCAGACCGCCGGTGCGCTGGTCGGCATTTCCTTCCTCGCCGTTTGCGCCTTCGTTCCTCCGCGGTTCTGGCGAGCGGCCGCGATTCCCGCCCTCCTGCTCACCCTGATCGCGCTTCTGATAGTCGTTCTGCCCCAGACGCACGCCATCGCTCCCGAGATCAAGGGGGCCCGCCGCTGGCTCAGGATCGGCCCCGTCACCGGCCAGCCCTCCGAGCTCGCGAAGCTCGTGATCGTGATCTGGACCGCTTCGGCGGTGACCAGGCGAGCTTCCAGGCTGAATTCGTTGGCAAGAGGGATCCTGCCGCTCCTGATCGTCTGGGGAGTGGTCGCGTCGCTGATCGTGCTCGAACGCGACCTCTCGACTGCGGTTCTGGTGATCGGTCTCGGGCTCGCGGTCGCATTCGCCGCCGGAGTCCGCCTGAAGCACTGCGTCGGCATGGCGATCGTCACTATTCCCATTCTTCTGCATCAGCTGAACGTCGGATTCCGCAAGCAACGGATCACGGCCTTTGTCGACCCGACCGCCGATCCTTCCGGTAGCAGCTACCAGGTAAACCAGTCCCTGCTCGCCATGGGCTCGGGCGGGTTCGGGGGCGTGGGTTTCGGGGAGGGTAGGCAGAAGTTCGGATTTCTTCCCGAGCCTCACAACGACTTCGCGGTCGCGCTAATCGGCGAGGAGTGGGGTTTCCTCGGGGTACTGGGCGTGACCCTCGCCTTCCTGGGGCTGACGGTGACGGGCTTCAAGGTTGCCGGGAAGGCGCGCACCTCCTTCGAACGGCTGATGGTCATTGGGTTCACGACCATGATCGCGGTACATGCGTTTCTGCACATGGCGGTCTCTCTGGCGCTGGTTCCGACCACCGGGCTTTCCATGCCGTTCATCTCGTACGGACGCTCGAACCTCGTGGCCATGCTCATCGCGGTCGGCATCATTGTCGCGGTCGCTCGCCGGTCCCGCGCCGCCCCGATCGACCGGGAAGGGCGCCCTTCGCCGGCAAGGCGAGCGCAGCAGGCACGGCCACTCTTGTCGCGGGGAGGCCATGCATAGCAGCCTGTGGAGGAACTCGCGCGAGCGCCGAGAGCGCCGGCCGGTGGTGGTTTTCGCCGGAGGAGGTTCGGGCGGCCATCTCTATCCCGCCCTGGCCATAGCCGACGCGCTCCGCAGCGACCGCCCGGAAGTGAAGGCCGTGTTCATGGGTGCGCGACGGGGGATCGAGGCGCGCATTCTGCCCCAGAGGGGTGAGCTCCACCACCTTTTCAAGGTGCGCTCCTTCGACCGATCCCGTCGGTACGGCTTTTTCGCCGCCATCGCCCTTCTCAAGCTGGCGACGACCCGGGCCCTGCTGCACTTCCACCGTCTGCGCCCATGCGCGGTCGTGGCCACCGGGGGCTTCGCGGCCGCACCGGCGAGCCTGGCCGCGATCATGCTGGGCGTACCTCTCGTCGTCCAAGAGCAGAACGCGTACCCCGGCCTGGTTCTGCGCGTCCTCTCCCGCTGGGCCGCGCAGGTGCACATCGCCTTCCCGGAGGCCCGCAAGCACATGCCGCGCCGAGCCCGGGAGCGTTCGACCGTGAGCGGGAACCCGGTCCGTCCACCCAATGCCGATGCCAGGGCCGAGGTCAGGAACGCCCTCGGGGTCGCCGAAGACACGCGCCTCGTGGTCGTCACCGGCGGAAGCCAGGGAGCTCGAGCCATCAATTCCGCGATGCTGGACTGGGCTCGGGGCGAGGCGAAGAACGAAGATTCCGCAGCGAAGGGTGGGAACGAAGGCCCCGTCGTGCTCTGGGCGTACGGCCGCGCACATCGCGAAACTCTCGCGGGCGAGATCTCAGCGGCGGGCGCCGGGTGGTTGAAAGCGGTCTCCTATATCGAAGATTTGCCCTCCACGTTCGCGGCCGCCGACCTCGCCGTCGGACGTGCCGGAGCGATGACCACGGCGGAGATCTGCAACGCCGCGCTGCCCGCCATCCTGGTGCCGCTCCCGACCGCAGCCGCGAATCACCAGGCCATCAACGCCCGCGCTCTCGCCGATGCCGGCGCGGTCCGCGTGATCGAGGAGACCGAGCTCTCGGCGGCCTCGCTCGCAGCGGCCGTCCATTCGCTGCTCCGGGACGAAGAACGTCTCGCAAAGATGTCCAGCGCGGCTCGCGTTCGCGCACGTCCCGAAGCTTCGCGCCGGATCGCATGTGCAGTCGCCCGGTTTCTGCCCCCCACCGAGGGAATCTGAACCATGAAGCTTCCGTGGAGCACCCCCCGAGTTTCTCCCCCCGACCTGATGGAGCTCGTCGGATCGAGCGGCTCCCGGGTCCATTTCATGGGCGTCGGCGGCGAAGGCATGAGCCCTCTCGCCGAATTCATGGCGCGGAAAGGGATCTGCGTGAGCGGTTGCGACCTCGTCGACGGCCCGGCCCTGGCGGCTCTCCGTGAAAAAGGTGTGGATGTGAGCGTGGGCCACGACCCGGCTCACCTGGAGGGCGTGTGCGCTTTGGTGGTGTCCTCCGCGATACCGCCCTCCCAGAAAGAGCTCGCGAGGGCCGGCAGGCGGGACATACCGGTTCTGAAGCGGGCGCAGGCGCTCGGCTCGATAGTCAACAGCGGAGAACTCGTCGCCGTGTCGGGGACCCACGGCAAGACGACGACGACCGCCCTTACGGCGCACGTCTGCGCCGAGCTGGGGCACGATCCGACCGCGTTCGTCGGCGGCTGGGTGCCGGCCTGGTCGGGCAACCTGCGTCTGGGCGGGAGCGATCTTTTCGTCGTGGAGGCCGACGAGTACGATCGTTCCTTCCACGAACTCACGCCCGATGTGGCGGTCGTGACCAACGTCGAGGCCGATCATCTGGACACCTACGGAACCGCCCGCGGCGTCAGGCGGGCGTTCGCCACCTTCCTCAGGGGCCTGAAACCGGGCGGAACCGTGATCGTCTGCGCCGACGACCACGGCGCCTCCACTCTTCTCGCGAGGACGGAAGTGAAGGCGATCACCTACGGCCTTGCCGCCGGATCCATGGTGTGGGCGAAAAACGTCTATGCGAGTACCCGGGGCATTCGCTGCACTGTGATGGAAAGGGGGTACCGGGCGGGAGAGCTCGGACTTGGCCTTTCAGGCTATCACAACCTTCGCAACGCGCTCGCGGCCGCTACCGTCGCTCGGCGCCTCGGATCGTCCTGGGACGACATTCTCGAGGCTCTGGCCTGCTTCGAAGGGGTGAAGAGGCGCTTCGAGTTCGTCGGCGAGGTCGGTGGCGCCGTGTTCATCGACGACTACGCCCACCATCCCACCGAGATAAGGGCGACCCTCGGCGCCGCTCGCGCCCGCTTCCCGGACCGACGTCTGGTAGCGGTCTTCCAGCCCCACCTCTACAGCCGAACCCGGGATTTCGCATCGTCCTTCGGCGCCTCGCTCTCCCACGCCGACATGGTCTGGATCACCGGGATCTACCCGGCTCGCGAACCGCCTATTCCCGGCGTCACCGGGGAGATGGTGGCCACGGCGGCCGAAACCGCCGGCCACACCGACGTTCGCTACACGGAGGAGATCGACGAGATGCCCACCCAACTGGCGAACGAGCTCGGATCGGGCGATCTCCTCCTGACTCTGGGAGCGGGTTCGATCGAGAGTCTGGCACGGAAGGTGCTGAAACGCCTGGAAGAGGTGCCGGCCGGCGCTTCAGTCCGGAGGCGACGCCGATTCGCAGGAGTTTATCATGCGTAAATCCCGCACCGCGCTCCTCGTCTTGGCGCTCGCCCTCGCAGGTGCGTGCGTAGCGTTCCGTACTGAAATCCGGCAAGGAGTCCGGCGGGCGGTACCGGTCGGCGAAGTCGAGTTCACCGGCCTCAGGCACCTCAGCTCCATGGAGGCCCTGGCGGCGATGACCATCCCGGCGGAGGCTTCCTACCTGGATCGTGTAGGTGACTGGGTCGACGGTCTGGTCGCTCACCCTCTCGTGCTCTCCGCCGAGGTCAGGCGTTCGTTGCCGCGGAAGATCACCGTGGCGGTCGTGGAGAGGGAGGCGGTGGCCTTGGTGCCCACGCCTCTGCTCGAGCCCGTGGACGGCGAAGGGGTCTTTCTGCCTATCGACCTGGACGAGGTTCGGCTCGATCTGCCCCTGGTCCATGCGCCGGTTGGTGGAGAGGGTGCGTCGGCTCTCTATCGCGAGCTCGCGAGACTCGGGCGCGAGGATAGCGAGTTCTTCTCGATCCTTTCCGAGGTCGAGGCCCTCGACGAGACCGCCTACGGGGCAAGGTTGGTCGCTTCGAACGTCACCTTCCTGATGCCGCATGGCGTGACGACCGATCGAATTGGAATGGGCGCCGCCGCGCTCGCCGACGCTCGATCCAAGGGCAGGGAACCGTCCGCCGTCGACCTGCGTTTCGACGGAGTAGTGGTGGTGAGTGTCACCGGGCAGGACGAGAGCTCCGACAAGGGGAGTCCGCGCAATGCGGAGGAAGATGCGCTCGTCCCCGCCCAGGAAGAGGGGGTGAAATGAAGTCGACGCTCGTCGCGGGTCTCGACGTGGGTTCGGCCGTGACCTGCGCGGTGATCGCCGAAGCCGGCGATTCGGGCCAGGAAGTGCAGGCGCTCGGGGTCGGCCAGGCCCGGACCGAAGGGGTGCGCGGCGACGACGTAACCGAGATCGCCGCGATGACGGAGTCCATCCGGGCCGCGCTCGGCGAGGCCGAGCTGATGGCCGGCCGGACGACCGACGCTGTCTGGGTCGGCATCGGCGGCTCGAACGTGGCTTGCGGCAGCTCGCTCGGCGTCAGCGCCATTGCCCGAGGCGAGGTGACCCAGGACGACATCGACCGCTGCCACGAGGTGGCTCAGGCCGTCGCGTTGCCACCCGACCTCGAATTGCTCCACGTGATTCCGCAGGACTACCGGGTCGACGGGAAGGCCGGCATCGCGCACCCGGCGGGAATGTCGGGCGTCCGCCTCGAGTGCGACGCTTTCGTGGTGACCTCGATCATCACCGGCGCCGACCATCTTCGCAGAGCGGTGAACGACGCGGGCTGCCACATCGACGGCATCGTGCTCGAGCCTCTGGCGGCGGGGCGTGCGATCCTCACCAGGGACGAGAAGGAGCTGGGAGTGGCGGTCGCGGACGTAGGGTCGTCCTCGACGAGCATCGCGGTCTTCAGGGAGAATCGCGTCGAGCACGTCTCGATCCTGCCTTTCGGGGGCGAAGCCCTGACCGGGGATCTCGCTCGCGGACTCTCTCTCTCCTACCCGGAGGCCCGCCGGGCGAAGGAGCAATTCGGTACCGCCATGGCGGACATGGTCGATCCGCGAGAGTCGATCGACATGCCGAGTCCCTCACCCGGTCAGGTCCGATCGGTCGCCCGCGAGATCATCTCGCACATAATCGAACAACGCCTGAGCGAGGTGCTCACCCTGGTCCAGAACGACATAGAAAGCGCCGTATCGCTGGAGGAGCTCTCCGCCGGCGTGGTCTTTTGCGGCGGCACCGCCGGCATACCCGGCATTCTCGAGCTCGCCGAACGGAATTTCACCTGCCCGGTGCGCATCGGCCTTCCCAACGAGGGAATGAGGTCGCATGCCGACGGTGTCGCCAGACCGCGCTTCGCGGTCGCTACCGGACTCGCTCTCTGGGGGAGCGACCTCGCCCGCGCCGGCGGGGACTCTTCCCTCGCATTCAGGTTGCCGCGCCGAGCCATCGACTGGCTCAAGGACTTCTTCTAACGGAGCAATGTCATGAACATGGTTTTCGAGGTCAACGACGACGCGTTGCCGAACGCAAAGATGCTGGTCGTCGGAGTTGGCGGTGCAGGAGGAAACGCCGTCAATCGCATGGTCGAGGAGCACCTGAACGGAGTCGAGTTCATCTCCATGAACACGGACGCCCAGGCCCTCTCCGGCTCAAAGGCGGGCAGCAAGCTCCAGCTCGGTGCCCGGCTCACTCGCGGCCTCGGTGCGGGAGCGAGACCCGAGGTGGGTCGACAGGCCCTCGCGGAGAGCGAGCGGGAAGTTCGCGCCTTGCTCGAAGGCGCCGACCTCGTCTTCGTGACCGCCGGGATGGGAGGTGGAACCGGGACCGGCGCCGCACCCATGGTCGCCGAGATAGCCCGCGAGCTCGGTGCGCTCACCATCGGGATCGTCTCCAAGCCCTTCGGATTCGAAGGGCCGAAGCGGCTGCACTACGCCCGTCGCGGTCTGACGGAGCTGAGAAGGGCCGTCGACACCATGATCGTGGTGGCGAACGAGCGTCTCCTCACGGTTCTGCCCAAGGGAGCTTCGGTGCGCGAGGCGCTCAAGAAAGCGGACGAAGTGCTCTTCAACGCGACCCGAGGCATCAGCGACCTCGTGCACGAGACGGGCGACGTCAACGTCGATTTCGCCGATGTGCGGACCGTCATGCTCGGCAAGGGTCCCGGACTCATGGGCGCGGGCGAGGCCACGGGAGACGATCGCGCCTTGGAGGCGGCCAGAGAGGCGATCTCGTCGCCCCTCCTGGACGATGTCAGCATCAGTGGCGCGACCGACCTTCTGGTGAATGTGAGCGGCGGCCCCGACGTGGCGATGAGCGAGGTGTCTCAGGCCATATCCATGGTGCGCGAGGAGGCCGGCTACGACGCCGAAGTGATCTTCGGCACGGTGACGAACGACAAGCTCGAGGGGCTGATCAGGGTCACCGTCATCGCCACCGGCTTCGAGGGAGCCGACGAAGCGGACATTCTGACTCCGGAGGGGAGAGGCCCCGTCTCGTCGACCGGTCGGGCGCTACGGGCAGGTGCGGCCCCGGCGTCCTTGCGAGGGTCGGCGCCGAGTCCGTGGAACCGACACGATCCCTTGGCCGGTCGGGCGAACCAGGGGCACGGCGGGGGCGCCCGCACCCACCAGACCCCTCGCCAGGGCCTGCCGCCCATGGGTGGACCCGTGGCCGCCCGACGTCAGAGCGCACCGGAACGCGAGCCCGGTGGTATGATAGACCTCGAGATCCCCACCTTCATTCTCCGACAGATGGACTGAGCCTGTGGTGAGTCACCACGAAAAGAAGCTGGTTGCCCGGATCGGCGCGTGCGAACCGTCGACAGCGCAAGAAGGAGCGTCGGCGCACATGGGATCCGCACCCGGCGGACGATCGCAGGTGCGCCAAAACCCCCGTGGCCGAGCGGCGCTCTTATGCCTCGGCTTCGTGCTGGCCGGCTGCGAGGAACAGGCTCCGTACGCGGGCGTCATGGCACCGGTCCTTGCCCGTCCGATCGAGAGCCAGCGGGTACTGACGGTCGACCGAGGAGAGACCTTGGGCGACATTCTGTTGGGCGTGGTGCCGGCCTCGGAGTGGGGCGAAGCCCTCACGGAATTTCGCGATCACGCCGATCCGAGACGCATCCGGGCGGGATCGAAGGTCACGGTGCGCACCGGAGCGGACGAGAACGACGTGCGCGGTCTGGAGGTCGCCCTCAACCCTGACGAGAGCCTGGTTCTGGTGCGGCAACGGCTCGACGGGGAGCGCGCGGAGTGGAGCGGCGAGCTTGTCTCTCACCCGCTCGGCACCGACACGGTGATGGCGAACGGCGTCATCGAGAACGACCTGTGGCGAGCGGTCACGGGCGTGCCCGAGCTCGGATTTCTCAGTCTGTCCGACCGGGCCCGCTTCATCCACGAGCTCGACCAGATCTTCCAGTGGCAGATCGACTTCACCGTCCAGATCCGGCGCGGCGACCGATTCCGTTTCGTCGCCGAGCGCTCGTATCGCCTCGACGGCTCGACTCGTTCGGTGCGGATCCTCTCTGCGGAGATCGTCAACTCGGGGTCCCCTTTCACCGCCGTCTGGTTCGACCCGAACGACGACGGCAGGGGATCGTACTTCGACGTGGAGGGGGAGTCGGTGCGACGCGCCTTCCTGCTCAGACCACTCGAGTACAGACGCATCTCGTCGAGATTCACGCTCTCGCGCTACCACCCCGTCCTGAAGAGGTGGCGCGCTCACAGGGGAGTCGACTACGCCGCCGACCGGGGAACGCCGGTGATGGCGACCGGCAGCGGAGTCGTGGTCTCGGCAGGAGCGCGCGGCGCACTCGGGAAGGCGGTGGTCATCAGGCATCCCTCGGGGTTCCAGACCCGTTACGGGCACTTGTCGGGTTTCGCGCGCGGCGTGACCGCCGGCTCACCGGTCTCGCAGGGCCAGGTGGTCGGTTACGTGGGCATGACCGGTCTCGCCACCGGCTATCACCTTCACTACGAGATGCTAAGGAGCGGGCGCCACGTGGATCCGCTCTCGGTGGACCTTCCGGCCGACGACCCGGTTCCCGACGAGGTCCGTTCGCTCTGGGAGGCTCGGCGCGACGCCAGTATGGAGCTTCTGAGGCTTGTGGACGAGACCGGCACCGAGGAGCCGCCCGGGTCCCAGGTGCCGGGATGAAACCGGGGCGGCTGGAGGATCAGGACAACGCCGACCTTCTTCGAGACGAGGTGACGGCTCCGTGTCTCCGCTGACCGGCCTGTTGCTGGCGTCGTCAGCCGGGCTGGGCGTCGGGTTCGCCTGGCACACCTACATGCGCCGCGAACTGCGCGTTCCGGCCTCTCCCTACCTCGTCTGTCTGCGTTCGCTGGCTCTCGTGACGGTGATCGTCCTTCTTTTCGATCTCCGAATCGGCGGCGGCGCCCGAGTCGAGCGATTCGTCCTTCTCGACGAGAGCCCGAGCATGACCGCCGGAGGCGTTGCCGCCTCTCGCGCCCGGGAACTGGTCGCCGGCTACGAAGAGGACGGCTGGCGCTCGCTCCCTTTTGACGACAGCGAGCTGGCGCCGGCATTGCGCCGGGCGGTCGAACTGGGGGCGGGCGAGATCGTCGTGGTTTCCGACCTGCGCCTCCACGACCGCGTCGAGGCGACCTCGGCGCTTGCCGACCTGCCGGTCACCGTCGAGTTCGAGGCGGTGGACCAGGAGGTGGTCAATGCGGGCGTGCGCGCACTCGAGGTCGGCGATGCGCCGGTTCCCGGGGGAACGGTCGAGGCGACGGTCGAGATCTTCGGTGAAGGAGCCGACTCCGCCGTGGTGGAGCTCCTGGGAGGAGGAACGCCGGCTCTCCAGCGCATCGGCCTGCCGTCGCCGGGCCGCACTCTGCGGATTCCGCTCGAGACCGTCGCTGCCGCGGAGGCCGGCGTGACTCGCTACCGGGCGCGGATCTCGATCGTCGGCGGGGCGACCGGAGCTGCGGCCGACGCCTTCGCAGCCGACGACGAGATCACCGCGGACGGGGCGGTGGGCCACCGCGTCGGGGCGGTAGTGCTCGTCTCCGAGCTTCCGGACTGGGAACCCCGCCACCTGCTCTCCGCCTTCGCCGAGGTCACCGGGCTCCCGGCGGCAGGCTATCTGAGTGCGGGCGACGGTCTCTGGGCGCCTACCGGCACTGCAAGCGAGCGCACCCCCCCGGTGGATTGGAACACGGTGCGGAACGCCCTCGCCGACGCCGCAGTCATCATAGCGCACCAGGTCAGGGACGGCGACGGCGAGCTCGCATCGGAGATAGCGGCAAGCTCGGCTCCCGCGCTCGTCATTCCCCGATCCCCGTCCGCCGCCGGTCTGACGGGAATATCGGTCGGAGCACCGGTGGGCGGCGAGTGGTACGTCCTCTCCCAACTCCCTCCCTCTCCGCTCGCGGCGGAGCTCGTCTCCCTTCCGCCCGGGCTGCCCCCGCTCACGGACCTGCTCATATCCGCAGGTCCGAGCGACGCCCTGCCCGCCCTCGAGGTGACTCGGGCGGCCTCCACCGAGCACGAGACCGCCATCTACCTGGTTTCGCGGGGCGACCGCAGAATGGCGCTGGTCGCGGCGGGAGGGTTCTGGCGCTGGGCCATGCGGCCGGAGGCGCGCGACACCTACCGACAGCTATGGTCGGCGATCGCCGGTTGGCTGCTTTCCGGGCGGGCGGTCGAAGCCGCGGAGGCCGCCGAACCCCATATCCTACCCTCCCCGGAACTGATCCCGACCCCGATGGATCTGCGGAACGCCTTCGAAAACCGACCGCCGACCGCCGACGGAGCAGCTGTCGGCTCGCCCCTCCGCACCGCCGCCTGGCCCTACCTGCTCGTCCTCGGACTGATCTGCACCGAGTGGTACGTCAGACGGAGGAGCGGGCTGCGGTGAGCGCCGGTAAGAAGCAGGCCGGAAGGAGCAACGGGCAGACCGGCTTCTGGCGGCGAGCCGTCCGGCTCCCGCTGCTCGGCAGATTTTCCCCCGAGCGTCCCACCGTGGAGGATTTGGAGGAACTCCTTATCGAAGCCGACTTCGGCGTCCGCGCCGCCGACCGTCTCATCGCCCGACTCGACCGTGGCAAGGGAGACCGGCGTGCCGAGCTTCGCCGTGCCACCGACTCCATCCTGGCCTCCGCCGGACCGGTAACCCTGGCAGCGAGCACATCGGCTCCGACCGTGTACCTGATGGTCGGCGTCAACGGAACCGGCAAGACGACCTCTACCGCGAAGGTCGCACATCACCTGCGGAGCGCGGGGAAGTCGGTTCTAGTCGCCGCCGCCGACACTTTCCGGGCCGGCGCGGTCAAGCAGTTGGCCGTCTGGGCTGAGCGGTCCGGTGCCGAGTTCCTGCGCGGCAAGGAGGGAGGCGATCCGGCTGCGGTGGCCTTCGACGCGGTATCGGCCGCCATCTCCCGCGGTATCGACGTCGCGATCATAGATACCGCCGGGCGACTGCACACGAACGCGTCGCTCATGAGCGAGCTCGGCAAGATCGAGCGGGTCGTGGCTCGTCGGCTTCCCGGAGCGCCCCACGAGACGCTGATCGTTCTCGACGCCACGACCGGGCAGAACGCGCTTTCGCAGCTCGAGGGCTTCGCGTCCACGCTCCCGGTCACAGGCATCGTCCTCACCAGACTGGATTCGTCGGCCAAGGGCGGAATCGTGGTCGCGCTGGCCGAGGAACACCGGGTTCCGGTCAAGCTCGTCGGCACCGGCGAGCAGCTCGGCGACCTGGCGCGCTTCGACCGGGAGAGCTTCCTCGACGGCGTCTTCGGGGCTTGAGCGCACCGAGGCCCTACTCCCGTCTGGAACGGCGGGTGCAGTATTTGAAGGGCGTGGGCCCCAAGCGAGCCGCCGACCTTTCCAAGCTCGGCATCCAGACGGCTCGGGACCTCCTCTATCACGTGCCGCGCCGCCATGTGGACGCCACGGAGGTCACGCGCATCGGCGAACTGGGCGTCGGCGACGAGGCCACGGTGATCGGTACCGTCGCCAGCAAGGGCATCGTTCCCACTCGCTCCGGCCTGCGCATCTTCCAGGCGATCGTTCGTGATCGCACAGGGATGATCACCGCCGCCTGGCCCGGGCAGCCCTACCTGGATCGCAAGATCCGAAAGGGAGACAAACTGCTCATCCTGGGCAAGGTGAAGTTCTTTCACGGCAAACAGCTTCAGTCGAGGGACTTCACGGTGCTGGAAAGGGACCGGCGCTCACGGTTCGGAGGCCCGGGCGGACCCGGGGGGCGGCCGCAGGGAGTCTCGTTCCGGGAAGGGGAATCGGAGGCGGCCGGCCCGGATGCCGACGGTACGATCTTCGTCACCTACCCGACGGGCAAGGACGTTCCGCAGTGGATCCTCAGGGATGCCTTCCGCGCCAATCTCTCCATACTGCTCGAGTGGGCCGACGATGACGAGTTTCTTTCCGCCGCCGAGCGCGCGACCCTCGGACTGCCCGGCCTGTCGCAGGCCCTCCGCTCTCTGCATCGTCCCTCGACCATGGACGAAATCGAGGCGGGCCGCCGTCGTCTGGCCTTCGACGAGCTCTTTTTTCTCCAGATCGTGCAGGCTCGAGCCCGCAGGGAGACGGCTCGGGACCGAGGCGTCAGGCACTCGCGCGACAACAGCAGGATCAAGCCGGTTTTTCAGGCGCTTCCCTTCGAGCTCACCGACGCCCAGACGCGGGTGCTGCGCGAGATCTCGGACGACATGACCTCGCCCCGGCGGATGAACCGGCTTCTCCAGGGCGACGTGGGTTCGGGCAAGACCGTGGTCGCCCTCTTCGCAATGCTCATCGCTGTGGAGAGCGGACGCCAGGGCGCGCTCATGGCCCCCACCGAACTCCTGGCCGAGCAACACGCCCGTTCGCTGCGCAAGCTGCTGGAGCCGACCGGGATCCGGCCGACGCTGCTCACCGGAAGGCTGGGTGCGCCGGCCCGGCGGGAGGCGCTCGTCGAGATCGAAGGCGGCGCCCCCGTGATCGTGGGCACGCACGCCCTTCTCCAGGAGAGCGTCAACTTCTCCGGCCTCGGCCTCGTGGTCGTGGACGAGCAGCATCGCTTCGGGGTGCGCCAGCGGCTCTCGCTCACCCGGCGCGGCGGCGAGGAGCGCCCCGATCTGCTCGTCATGTCGGCCACCCCCATTCCCCGCTCCCTCGCGATGGTCCTGTACGGCGAGCTCGACGTCTCCGTCATAGACGAGCTTCCCAAGGGACGCCGGCCCATCGAGACCCGGCTCGCGAAGCCGCGGGACCGCAAGGAGATCTACCGTTTCATCGACGCTGAGCTGGAGGCCGGGCGTCAGGCGTACATAGTCTACCCGATCGTCGCCCAGTCCGAGGAGCTCGACCTGCGCGCCGCCGAGGACGAGTACGAACGGCTCGCCGACACCGTGTTCGAGCACCGGAAGCTGGCGTTGCTCCACGGCCAGTTGCATTCGTCCGAGAAGGACGACATAATGCGCGACTTCCTCGCGGGCCGCACGCACGTCCTCGTGGCGACCACGGTGATCGAAGTGGGAATAGACGTCGCCAACGCCACGGTGATGGTGATCGAACACGCCGAGCGTTTCGGTCTCTCTCAGCTCCATCAATTGCGCGGACGGGTAGGACGGGGAGCCACGCGGAGCCATTGCATACTCGTGGCCGGGGCGTCGAACGCGGGAGCCCCTCGCGGGGCCGCGTCCAGGCGGCTCGACGTGCTCGTCGACACTCAGGACGGCTTTCGGGTGGCCGAACAGGATCTGGAGATTCGCGGAGAGGGCGATCTCTTCGGAAGCGACCAGCACGGAAGGAGACGAAACTTCCGCTTCGCAGATCTGACCCGGGACCTCGATCTGGTCGAAGCCGCCAGAAGCAGGGCGGGGGAGCTTATCGCGAGGGATCCCGATCTCAGGGCCGCCGCCCACGTCACCCTGCGCCAGGTCCTCGAAGCCCGCTACGGCGAGAAACTCGAGTTGTACCGGACCGGCTGACCGCGTCGAACGCGGGCCGAGCCGGACGACGTTCGTGACGGGCGTGGTTCGCTATCTTACTCACTTGCCGAACACACTTCAGCCGCCATCCAATCAACGTCACCGATGATAGCCACAATAGCCGGCCTCTCCCAGCACGTCGGATCGGAGGTGACCGTGCGGGGCTGGGTCGAAACGACCCGAGGGCACGGCAGGGTGGCCTTTCTCGTCGTCAGGGACGGGACCGGGACCCTGCAGGGCGTCGTTCTCCGAAAGCGAGTGTCTGAGGAGACCTGGAAGACGCATCGCGCCCTCACCCGGGAGTGCGTCGTCTCGCTGACGGGAAGCGTGCGCAAGGACCCCAGGGCGCCGGGCGGCTACGAGCTGGGCGTCACTGAGCTGGTTCAACACTCCGGTTCCGACGAGTACCCGATCCAGCCCAAGGAGCACGGCGTCGACTTCCTTCTCGACCACCGCCATCTCTGGCTCCGCTCCGCCAGGCAGCGGGCCGGGCTCAAGGTGCGCGCCGAGGTCGAACAGGCGATCCACGACTATCTCTACCGCGAGAACTTCGTGCGCATCGACACCCCCATCCTGACGGGGGCGATCGGAGAAGAGGCCGGAACTCTCTTCGAGACCGACTACTTCGGCGAGCGAGCCTTCCTCGCGCAGACCGGCCAGCTCTACGTTGAGGCGGCGTGCCCGGCGTTCGGCAAGGTGTATTGCTTCGGTCCCACCTTCAGGGCCGAGAAATCCAAGACCCGCCGTCATCTGACCGAGTTCTGGATGGTCGAACCCGAGGTCGCCTTCGCCGATTCGGACGACAACATGCGGCTTCAGGAAAGCCTTGTCGCTTACATCGTCGAGCGTACCTTGGAGCGGTGCGCGGAGGAGCTCGAGACCCTGGAGCGCGACACGGAGCTCCTCGAGCGGGTGACGCCGCCGTTTCCGCGCATCGCGTACACCGACGCCGTCGAGCTCCTTAGGGCGGGCGGATCCGAGATCGAATGGGGCTCGGACCTCGGCGCCCGGGAGGAACTGGCGGTGGCCGAGCACTTCGGCGTCCCGGTCTTCGTCCACGACTATCCGGCCCGGGCCAAGGCCTTCTACATGAAGGAGAATCCCACCGACCCGCGCACGGTCCTCTGCAACGACCTGCTCGCCCCCGAGGGCGTCGGCGAGATCATCGGCGGCTCGCAGCGCGAGGACGATCAGGAAAAGCTCCTCAGGCGCATCGACGAGGAGGGACTCCCGAAGGAGGCCTACTCCTGGTACCTCGACCTGCGTCGGTTCGGCACCTTCCCGCACTCCGGCTTCGGCATCGGCGTGGAGCGCACGGTTGCGTGGCTGACCGGGCGGCACCACATTCGAGAGTTGATTCCCTTCCCGCGTCTCTTGAACCGACTCTATCCCTGATCCTATGGCCGGCCTCCCGCTTCACCATCCGCTCCGGCGAGTCGCAGCGTGACGAAGCTGGCGGTGGCGACCGGACCCAGGGGAGCGAGGTTCGGGTGGCTGGTGGTGCTGCCGCTCCTGGTCTCGTGCGGGGATTCACCGCCCTCGGAGCCGCTCAGGGGCGCGATCTTCGGCAAGGTCACTCTGGAGGGGGAGCCGCTGCCGGGAGCGCTGGTGACCCTCGCCAACACGGTGGAGGTCACCTACTCGCAACGCACCGACTCGATGGGCGAATACCGCTTCGGGGAGCTCCCCCTGGGTGCTCACCAGGTCAGGGTGAGCGGGGTCGACGCCTCGATAACCTTCGTCGATCAGGTCAGGAACGTTCAACTGCTCGCGGTCGGACAGGTGGCTGCGGAGGTTGATTTTCACGGGGTATACGTAGGGAGCAGCAGCCAGGACAAGGAAGCCTTGGAGGCGCTCTACCGCACCGCCAGGGGCGGGGCCTGGAATCGTTCCGCCCACTGGCTGTCCAACCGTCCCATCGGTCAGTGGGAAGGAGTCACCACGAACTCGGCGGGCCGCGTCACCCACCTCATCCTGGTGGCGAACAACCTCAGGGGCTCCCTCCCGGCGGCCCTGCGCTCCCTCCAGTCGCTCGAGCACGTGGACTTCGCCGGCAACGACCTCGCAGGGTCCATCCCGTCCGAACTCGGCGAGCTCACTGCTTTGGAACGGCTCTCTCTCCGAGGCAACGCGCTCTCCGGAGCGTTTCCGGAGGAGTTCGCCGACCTGAAGGCACTCGTCCATCTCGATCTCGCCGCCAACGAATTGAGCGGTCCGCTCCCCGCCGGAATCGGCGAGATGTCCGCGCTCCAGGTTATTCAGCTCGGTGGCAACGGATTTTCCGGATCCATCCCTCCGGCGCTGGGTTCGATATCGTCCCTCAGGCACGTGGATCTCTCCGGAAACGAATTCGGAGGGGTGGTACCGGCGGCTCTCGGCGGTCTCTACCGGCTCGAGACCCTCAAGCTCAGCAACAACCGGCTCGGGGGTCCGCTTCCTGCGGAGCTGGGTCGCCTCCACAGCCTCGAATCGCTCAACCTCTCGCAAAACCGGATCACCGGCACCGTGCCGTTCACGCTGGGTCAGCTCCAAGGTCTCCGAAGCCTGCACCTGGGGAACAATCTCTTTACCGGCGAGCTTCCGCCCGAGCTGGGCCGGCTCCGTTTCCTGACCCAGCTCGACCTCTCCGGAAACGATCTCGAAGGACCGCTCCCGCCCTCCTTCGGCGGACTGGCGACGCTGGAGACTCTGCGGCTGGAGGAGAACGGATTCAGCGGTCCGCTTCCCGACTCCATAGGGCGCGCCCGCGCACTCGTCACTCTCGACCTCCGGGAGAACTCATTCTCCGGTAGCCTGCCGGCGACGCTGGGCGATCTCGACGCTCTGCGTTTCCTGAAGCTCTCGGACAACGGGTTTACCGGCGAACTCCCGGTCGAACTGGGCCACATGGAGTCCCTGGAGCGCCTCGATCTGAAAGACAACCGGCTCGACGGCCCGCTCCCGGTCGCGCTCGCTCCCCACCTGAAGGAAATCGACCTCACCGGCAATCCGGTGAGCGGTGCGCTTCCCCCGGAATACGGCGAGATGGCGAAGCTCACCGCCCTGCACCTGGGCGGAACCGAACTCCGCGGCCTGCTTCCCGTCGCGTTGATCGGCCTCGGTCTGGAGGAGTTCAGCTTCTTCGATACCGGACTCTGCCCGCCGCCGCACCGGAGCTTCGAAGAATGGCTCAGGCAGGTCACCTACCTGGCAGAAAATCTTTGCGAACCCGGCTTCCGCGACGAACTCGCCCTGATCGACCTCTTCGAGTCCACCAAAGGCCGAAACTGGAGCGAGGGCCAGGGGAGCGACTCCGATCCCGGCGACTGGGAAGGGGTGGAGTTAAACGCCGAGGGCAGGGTGGTCGCTCTGGAGCTCAGGGATGAGGAGCTCTCCGGGGAACTGCCGCTCTCACTGACCGCGCTCGACGCGTTGGAGCGGATCGACATGGGCCGCAATCGACTTACCGGTCGCATCCCTCGCGAGTTCGTCGCGCTGGAGGAGCTCGAGGTGCTGCGGCTCGACGGCAACCCTCTCCACGGTCCGCTGCCCGCCGAGATGAGTCGGCTCTCGCCCGCGGTCTTCGATTTCTCGAACACCGAGCTCTGCGCTCCGCCCGACGACGACTTCCAGGAGTGGCTGGGAGGGATCACGGAGTCGGCCGGCAGCACGTGCGAGCTACCTGCGGAGGTGAAGCTGGACATCCCCCTCGTCTACGTGACTCAGGGCGTGCAGCGCGCGGGCGGCGACGTTCCGCTGATCGCCGGGAGCAACTCGCTTCTGCGCGTCTTTCTGACCGGCGACCCCGTCAGCTTTCACAGCCCGGTCGTCGAAGCCTCGCTCCATAGGAACGGCGTGGAGTTCCATACGGTTAGGATGTGGCGGGACGGACCGCCCCTCGAACCGGAGATCGACGAGGGGAGATGGAAGGCCTCGTACAATGCGCGCATACACGGCGAACTTCTTCAGCCCGGCACGGGACTCGTCGTCCGTGTCGATCCGGACGGCGAGGTGCCGCTGGCTCCGGGCAGCGTGAGCGTCTACCCGGCCGAAGGCGCGATCGATCTCGGAGTCGTGACCCTGCCGGCCCTGGAGCTGACCGTCGTGCCCGTGATGCGTTCGGGCTGGGACGATTCGGGGGTGCTCGACTGGACGAGGGGGCTCAATCGCGACAGTCCGCAGATCGCGCTCCTGCGCAAGACGCTCCCGGTCGGATCCCTGGTGATCGGAGTGCGCGAGCCGTACGTCACCACCGCCGACCTCGGGACCTTCACGGGCTGGGGAGAGTTCCTGCGCGAGATCGGCCTGCTGCGCGCCGCCGAAGGGAGCAAGGGATATTACTACGGCGCGGTGCGCAAGAACACCGGGTCGTTCATCAGGGGTTTCGCGTTCAGAGGCCTGCCCGTCGCCGTGGGGCTGATAGACGATGCGGTCATGACGCACGAGATCGGCCACTCGATGAATCTCGGCCACGCGCCTTGCGGCGGCGCCAACTCTCCCGACCCAGATTTTCCTCACGCCGGAGGACGCATAGGCGTCTGGGGGACCGACTTCGAAAATGAACGGCTCATCGCCCCGACGTTCGGTCGCGACATCATGGGATACTGCTTCGGCGAAGATCGGAGCTGGCTGAGCGACTATCACTTTGAAAAGGCCCTCGCCTACAGGCTCGAGCAGGAGACGTCGAGCGCCGCCGTCGCCCGGGGAACCGTACCGGACGCCACCGTGCCGTCGCTCGTGGTCTGGGGCACGGCGGAAGGGCCCGACGGGGCGTCTCTCGATCCGGCGCTCCTCATGGACCTGCCCGCTCGGACGGCCGCGGCGGGCGGCTCTCTCTCTCTCGAGGCGGGCGTGGGATCCGGGGAGCACCGAGCCTACGCGGTGACCGGCCTCGATCCGCGCGGCGGCGTTCTCTTCCGCCACGAACTCGAGCTCATGCCCGACGCATACGGCGGCAAGCACTTCATCGCCGTCCTTCCTCTCGAGGCCGGCTGGGCGGGCGCCCTGACCGCTCTCAGGCTGGAAGGCCCTTCGGGAAGCGTGACGATGGAAGGCCGGGAAGGTCCGGCTCTCGCCGCGATCCGGGACGGCGCCGGACGGCTGACGGCGATCGTGCGAGACTGGAGCGGAGACCTGCCTGCAGGAATGGAGGTCGGCTCGGACTCGGGTGTCCGAGTCTCGGTCTCGCGGGGGATTCCCCGGCCGGAGGAACAGGTTTCGGCGCTGCTCGGACTCGGTCGGTGAGGGGCTAGCGGGCCGGACCTTGCGCACAGTCGTCGTCAACCTCGCGGACCGCCGCCCGGTGTGGGCTCTACCCGGTTGGGTGCCCGAGGAGATCCGCGCCGCTCTTCCTCAGGGGTGGCGGCTCGAGATGAGCGAAGAGCCTGCCGACGGGAGCGGGGACGGCGACGCCTCCGCCTCGCGAAGCCTCCTGGAATTGGCCCGAGACTGCGAGATATACCTCGGCTACGGCCTTCCCGCCGAGCTCGTGCGAGCGGCGCCGGCCCTGAGCTGGGCGCACTCGGGAGCCGCCGGCGTGCGAGGCTCGCTCACGCCGGAGCTGAAGGCGAGCGAGATCGTCTTCACCAACTCGGCCGGGATCCACGCCCGACCCATGGCCGAGACTGCGCTCGCCATGCTCCTGCACTTCTTTCGCGGCCTCGATTTCGCTGTGCGCAACCAGGCGATGCGGCGCTGGAGCGCACTCCCCTACCTCAGGGCCGAATCTCCGGTGCGCGAGCTGGGTTCGGCCACCGTGGGCATCGTGGGTTACGGGGGAATCGGGCGGGCCCTCGTCCGCCTGCTGACCGCCTTCGGCTCTTCGGTCCTGGCTGTGCGCAGAAGCGTGAGGGGCCGGCGGGCCGTCGGGGCGGACACGTCGTCCGGCGCGGACGAATCCGACGACGGAGCGACCCGGAACGTCGCCGTCTTCGGCCCGGATGCCTTCCCCGAGCTCCTGGCGGCCAGCGACGCCGTCGTCGTCGCGGTTCCCGATACCGCCGAGACTCGCGGTCTGATCGACGGGGCCGCCCTAGCCGCCATGAAGCCGGGCGCCGTGCTGGTCAACGTCTCCCGGGGCGGCGTGGTCGACGAGCGAGCGCTCGTCGATGCGCTGCGTTCGGGCAGACTGCGCGGCGCCGGGCTCGACGTCTTCGAGCATGAACCGCTCTCGTGCGCGAACCCGCTCTGGGACCTCGACAACGTGATCCTCACTCCGCACGTTTCGGCGGTGACCCGAGGTTTCTGGCGGCGCGAGACCGACCTGATTCTGCACAACCTTCGGCGCTATCTCGCCGGAGCCCCTCTCGGGGAATGGAGGAACGTAGTTGACCCGAAACGCGGATACTGAGACCCCCGGAGCCGAAGTCGAGGGCGGGAGCGTTCTGGAAAAGACGCTCGCCCTGGTCCGCCATCTGCGGGCGCACTGCCCGTGGGACAGGAAGCAGACCGCCGAAAGCCTCGTTCCGCACCTGCTGGAGGAGGCGGCGGAGGTCGCCCAGGCGGTGAGCGAGGGCTCGGACGAGGAGCTCGCCGGAGAGCTTGGGGATCTTCTGCTCAATCTCGCCTTCCAGATCGTTGTCGGTCAGGAGGCGGGTCGGTTTACCTGCGAGGACGTGTTCGGACGGCTCGAGGCGAAGATGATCCGTCGCCATCCGCACGTCTGGGGGGACGAGACTGCGGCCGCCGCCGGTCCGGCAGCCTGGGAGCGACGCAAGGCTACGGAACGATCCGCCGAGGAAAGCGCCCTCGCGGGGATCGCCCAAGGGCTCGATCCGCTCACCAGGTCGTACCGGATGCAGGAGAAGGCTGCGGTGGTCGGGTTCGACTGGGACGACTGGCAGGGGGCGTTCGACAAGTGCGACGAGGAGATGGAGGAGGTGAGGGAGGCCGTGGACGACGGCCCCGCGAGCGCCGTCGAGTCCGAGCTCGGGGACCTGCTGTTCGCGGTGGTGAACCTGGCCCGCCTGCTCGGCGTCCACCCGACCGTCGCGCTGGCACGGGCGAATCGTCGCTTCAGGGAGCGTTTCCAGGCCATGGAGGCCTTGGCCGTCGAGCGGGGGATCGCGATGCCGGAGGCCGGTCTCGTGCTGCTCGATTCGCTGTGGGATGAGGTGAAGCGGGCCCGGAGGAGCGCCGATCAAGCCCGTTAGGCCGGATGCGGCGCCCGCCCGGACTCGGCGGTGGGAAGCAGCCGCATGACGGATCCGAACGCCATTTGCCCGCCTCCCGCCGACGGTCGAGCCTGGGTGGAGGTGGATGCAGACGCCCTGCGGGCCAACGCGGCGAGCCTGGCTGCCAAGGCTGGAACCGGTGTCGCGCTGGTCCCGATGGTCAAAGCCGACGGCTACGGACTGGGGGCGGTCGAGGTCGCTCGCTCGCTCGCCCCCCTGAAACCATGGAAGCTGGGGGTTGCCGCGGTCGCCGAGGGCACGGCCCTGCGCCGAGCCGGGATAGCCGCGCCCATCTTCGTCGCCTCTCCGGCCCTGCCGTCGGAGATCGGGGTCGCGGTCGCATCCGGGTTCGAGCTCGCGATCACCGACCTCGACCAACTGCGCGGGATCCGGGAGCTCCGCGCGGCGCGGAGCGGCGGCGGGGCAGGGAAGCACGGAGCCGACCGAGGCCCTCCGGTTCGGGTCCACCTCGAGATCGACACCGGGATGGGGCGCGCCGGCTTCGATTGGCGTCGAGCCTCCACATGGGCCCCGGAGGTCGCCGGGCTGCTCGGACGCGGCAGGAGCGCCGACGGCGCCGAACCGACGCTAGTCCTGGAAGGGATCTTCTCCCACCTCCACTCCGCCGACGAGTCGGAACCGTCGATCCGCGAACAGCGCATGCGCCTCGAATCGGCTCTGGCCCGACTCGCTCCCCGCCGACCCGCCGCCGTCCACCTCCTCAACTCGGCCGGCGTTCTGCGCGCTCCCGACCTCGCCGCCGACGCCATCCGCCCCGGCATCTTCCTCTACGGAGGCCGGCCGGCGTCCGATCTCGAACTTCCGCGTCCGGTGGCGACCGTCAAGGCGAGAGTGGCGCACGTTAAGGAAGCCGGCCCGGGAGACACCGTGGGCTACGGCGCGACTTACACCGCCCGGCGTCACGAACGTTGGGCGACGCTCGCCATCGGCTACGGCGACGGACTGCCACGGAGGCTAGGCGATCGCGGTTGGGCGGTACTGGGAGGTCGCCCTGCTCCACTGATCGGCCGGACCTCAATGGACGTTACGGTGGTAAGGGTGGATGCCGCGCAAGAGGTGAGAAGGGGCGATGTCGCCACCGTGATCGGTCCGGGGGGCGACGAGGGACTCGCACTCCACGAAGTCGCCACCCTCGCGGACACGATTCCTTACGAGATTTTAACGGGTCTCTCCCCCCGCCTGCCGAGAATATGGAAGGGTGTGCCAATTGACTGAGTCCGCTGATCCCGTGATCGCATTCGAACCGCTTCCTAGGGCCTGCGCGGCGGTCGCGCTGGTCGGACTGGCGATGCTCGGCGGCTGTGACGAAGTGGTGCCTACCTCGCTCGACCCCAACCGCTTTCCCGAGTCGCCGGTCACCGTCGAGCTGCACGTCGACTGGGACGGCTTCGGCTCCGGCTTCCGCACCTACGGCGGCTACGGCTCGCCGGCGGACCTGCCGAACTCGGTGCTGGCGAGCGATTTCCGGGGCGAGCTCGACTCGCACACCATAGTGCGCTGGGGCGCCTACCCGGTGTCGGTATCGGTGCGGGACACGACTGGCACGACCCGACCCGACTCCGCCCTCACCTACATCGGCGGCCGCTTCGTCGTCTACTTCGACACCCTGGCGAGCGTGACCGACGGCCCCGTGGAGGTCGAGCTGGGGGCGACCACGGTGGAATGGGACGACCGCACCTCGAACTGGTGGTCGTCGGTGGATACCAGCGGCAACTCGAGACTCTGGCCGGAACCGGGAGGCGGGCCGGTCGAGCCTCTCGGTATCGCGACCTGGAACCCGGAGGAGGGAGACTCGCTGGCCTTCGAGATCGACTCGGCGAGGATCGCGGAGTGGGCCGACACCGCCGACGTGACCCGGGGCGCCCGGCTGCGTCTGATCACGCCGGGGGCGAGACTCGACGTGAGGGGTACCGGACTTCGCCTCCACACTCGTCCTTCGCTCCACCCCGACTCCACCTTCTATCTCCACGTCGTCCAGGAAGACCTGACCTTCGTCTACGATCCCTATCCGACGGCGCCGGAGGAAGGAGGCCGTATTGGAGGCGTTCCCGCCTGGCGCACGGTGTTCGAGGTCGGGTCGCTCACATCGCTCACCGGGCCGCCGGAGCTCTGCGCGGCAGTCGGCTGTCCGGCGTCCTTCGAGCCCTCCCAGATCAACTATGCCGCCATCGTTCTCCACGCCAAGGCGGTCGCCGCCGCCTTCAGACCGAGCGACTCCGTCACCGTGGACGCCCGCCCCGTACTTGCAAGCGCTTCGCTCCCCAAGTCTCCGCTCGGTCCCTCGCTCACGGGGCTGCTCGGCGAGAAGGTGGCACCCGAGGCATTCCAGCCCGAAGGTCGGAATGCGGAGATCGAAATACCCGTCACGTCCTTCGTTCGAGACGTGGTGCGCGGTGTGGACGGTCGAGGCGATCCGGTAACCGGAACCCTCGCCCTCCTGGCGCGGGTCGAACCGGCGTCGCTTCCCTACGCCGCCTTCCACGGACCCGAAGGCGAGCATCCGCCCTACCTCAAAGTGGTGATCTCGGTCAGCAGATCGGGGAGCGGATCGTGAGTCCGGCGGTCCGCCCGCTTGCGGCCGTGCTGCTGGCGGCGCTCCTGATTCCCGCCTCAGCCCTTGGCGCCCAGTCGATCTACTCCGCCGCAGGACTGGGGCTGCCCAGCGAACCCCTCGACGGCAGAGCTCGCGCCTTGGGCAGCTTCGGCATCGGACTCACCGGCAGCTCGCTCCAGGTCAACGATCCGGCGGCAGCCGGCCGGATCGGCGTCCCCCGAGCGACCATAGTCGCGCAGCCGTCGTGGGTCGAGTACGAGCGCGGTACCGACGCGGGCCGGTTTCGCGGCAACCGGTTCCCTGCCGTTGCGGTCGGCTACCCCCTCGCCAGCGGGCTCGCGACCCTCAGCTTCAGCACCACTTTCGAGCAGCGCTTCTCCGCAGAACGGGTCATCCAGGTCGAGCTCATCAGCGGAACGCGACAGGCGCAGGAGACCTTCGATCAGGAGGGCGCCCTCTCGCACGTCCAAATGGGCTATGCCCGCTCGTTCCTGGACGGTTCGCTCTCGCTCGGGGCGCTTGTGGGTCGCAACGTGGGCTCGCTGGGCTCGCTCCTGACCCGGGACTTCACCGCATACGACTCCCTCTCGACCATCGGCACCTACCGGAGGGAATCGCGATGGTCGTACTCCGGCTGGACGGGCACCCTGGGCGCGGCGGCCGACGTCGTCCCGATCCTTCGCCTGGCCGTGAGCGCGACTTGGTCGCAGGATCTGCGCGCCGCCGCCCAGGAAGGCACGACGGAGTCGGACCGCTACTGGGGCGTGCCGGCACGTTACCGGGGCGGCTTCTCCCTGGCCCTTTCGAGCGGGCTCCAACTCGCCGGGAGCGCGGTGTACGCGGACTGGTCGCAGAGCTCCACCGATCTGGCCGAAGACGTGACCGCGAGCAGCTCGTTCGGCTACGGGATCGGCATCGAGCTCACCCGGGGACGACTCTTCGGGCGCGGGACTCCGCTGCGGCTCGGGTACCGTTCGAGCCGGCTGCCGTTCGCCTTCACCGAGTACGGGAACGGCGGCGGACCCCGAGGGCCGGACTCCGAGGCCGCCGTCGAGACCGTGTTCGCCGGCGGAATCGGCTTCCCCCTCGCAGGCAGCGAAGAGCTGACCCTGGCGAGCGCGGACCTGGCGGTCGAGAGGGGACGGCGGCAGGACTTCATCCTCTCCGAGAGCTTCTGGCGCGTAACCGTGTCTCTGTCGGTGTCCGGCTTCTGACCGATGGCGCGAACGATCGGCGGACCGTCTCCTCGGCGAGGATCGGATCTTCCCCGGGCTTATGTGGAGACCTACGGTTGCCAGATGAACATCGCCGACGGCGAGCTCATGCAGGGGATCCTCGACGGAGCCGGGTACCGTATCGCTTCGTCGCCTGAAGAGGCCGACGTCATCCTGGTCAACACCTGCGCCATCCGAGAGAACGCCGAGCGGCGGGTGATCGGCAGGGTAGGACAGCTCTCCGGGCTGAAGCGCGCGAAGCCCGATCTGGTCCTCGGTGTCACCGGTTGCATGGCGCAGCGCATGGGCGAGGAGCTGCTCGCCAAGGCGTCCGCGGTCGATCTCGTGATGGGACCCGACGGCTATCGCTCCCTGCCGGAGAAGCTGGCCGCTCTGCGGGAGGGAGGGAGCCCCGAGGGCGAGCCCGCCGGCGCCTCGTCCGCCGGGACCGCATCCGGCGACTCCTGCTCCTCCGGCTTCCGGACCGCCGTCCCCGGCAACGGCCGTCGCCGCGGCCTGCAGCTGGCGGTGCTCGATCTCGATCTCGACGAGAACTACGCCGGCCTCGAGACGAGAAGGAGCGAAGGTCCGTCCGCCTGGGTTCCCATCCAGCGGGGATGCAACCACCGATGCACGTTCTGCATCGTTCCCTACGTGCGCGGCTCGGAAAAGAACCGCGATCCCGCCGAGATCATCGCCGAGATCAGGCGGCTTGCCGCCGCCGGAGTCAGCGAGGTCACGCTTCTGGGCCAGACGGTGAACTCCTACGGTCGGGGAGAATGGGGATTCCCGCGCCTTCTCCGCAGCGTCGCGCGCATAGACGGGATCCGGCGGGTGCGCTTCACCTCGCCCCACCCGAACGATCTCTCGGAAGAGCTGGTCGAGGTGATGGCCACCGAGCCGAGCGTATGCGAGCAGCTCCACCTGCCCGTCCAGTCGGGATCGGATCGGGTGCTCAGGCGCATGCTCCGCCGATATACCGTCGAGAGCTTCATGGCGAAGGTCGAGCTCGCCCGGTCGGCCATCGACGACCTGGCTCTCTCCACCGACGTAATCGTCGCCTTCCCGGACGAGACCGAAGAGGAGTTCGAGGCCACGCTCGATCTCATGCGCGACGTCCGCTTCGACGACGCCTTCACCTACAAATATTCGCCGCGCCCGGGGACTCCGGCCACGCGCCTTCCCGCAGGCCAGTTCATCGGTCCTGAGATCGGGTCCAGGCGCTTGAGCGAGCTGATCGACGTCACCCGCGAGATCCAGGCCGAGATCAACCGCGACGAGGTGGGCCGAGTGGAGGAGGTGCTCGTGGAGCGCGAGGCCAGATACCCAGGCCAGCTCCTCGGTCGGACGCGGAGGAACAAGGTAGTGGCCTTCGCGTCCGACCGTCTTCGACCCGGCGACTACGCCCGGGTGAAGCTCGATTCCACGACCGGCGCGACCTTCGCCGGGCATGAGAGCCCCTTTGCTGACGAACTGCTCGCTCACGCGGCCGGATGAGCGCGCGCACGTGGAGCGCTCTCGCCATCGCCCTCATCGGCGCAGGCGCCTTCGCCTTCGCCACGCTCAACACCGACCGAGGAGTCGCCATCGACCTCGGTTTCATGACGCTGAGACGAGTTCCGGTTTCGGCGGTCGCCTTCGGGGGCTTCGTTGCGGGTCTGCTAGTCATGATCGTCGCGGGGATACACTCCGACCTGAAAGTGCGGCGCATCCTGCGCACCCGGCTCGCCGAAGAGGCGGACCAGGAGCGCGTGACCATGGTCGATCACACCCAGCGCGACCTCTTCGCCGGAGAAGACCGTAGGGGCGAGGAGGTGCTCTGACAGCGGCGCTTCGCCGCTTTCGGCGCTAGTGCAGGTCTCGCAACGAGCTCTAGCTGGGGGAGCGTGTTGGGAACGGTCCGCTCCTGTTCGCCGCGCACGGCCGGCGATCCTGAAGCTGCAACTCATGTAGAGAGGAAGTCCAACGAAACATCGGCTGGCGTTACCGCTGGGAACGATGCCGCCGGTCGCCCACGTCGCACTGGCCTTTGCGATCGGCATCGCCTTCTCGGACATCGGCGCGCTCAAATCCGCCGCGCCGCTCCTGCTCGCCGCTGTTCTGCTGACGCCCATCCGGCCATTGCGACGCGTGGGTCCGGGTTCCATGCTCTGGCTTCTCATAGTCCTAGCGGGCCTGCTCTCCGGGACGTGGGCGCGGGCTTCGCCTCCATGCGGCGGTGGGAGCGAAACCGTGGTCGGTCGGCTGTTGGCGATGCCGGGGGAGGGATCGACGTCCTTCTTCGTGGAGCGAGTCGGGAACGGAGCGGGACACGGTACCGGACCCGGTTCTGCGGACGAGTCGCGGACCCGAGGGGCCACCGCCTGCGAGATCCGGGTCTACTTCGGCGAGGCCGCCCTCGGCGACCTCGCCCGCCTGGATGTGAGCGCCGGCGAACCGGTCGTGCTCGGCGGCGAGTGGCGGGAGGGGCGCGCGGGTCCCTGGTTCAGGGCGGGCGCGGCGGCCGCCGCGCCTGCGGGTTCGGGCCGGTCGGCTTCGCCGCGCTGGGCCCTCGTGCGCTGGCGCGCCTCGCTCACCGACCGGCTCGGAGAGCTCTTCGGTGAGCGAGGCGGTCTCGCGTCGGCGCTGGTGCTCGCAAGGCGGGAAGGGCTCGATCCGGCCCTGCGCCAAGCGTTCGCCGATGCCGGACTCGCCCACCTGCTCGCCATCTCCGGTTTCCACACCGGACTAGTCTACGGCATCCTCCGGGTCCTCCTCGGCCTGATCGGCCTCGGCCGCCGTCGAGCCCGGATCGCCGCCGCTCTCGCCACCTGGGCCTACGTCGGCTTCATAGGCTTCCCCGACGCCGCCTCGCGCGCTGCGGTGATCGTCACCTTTCTGGCTCTGGCTCACTCGCTCGGCAGGCCGCAGGCGCGCTGGGGCGGCCTCGGCGGCGCGGCGCTCATACTGCTCCTCCTCGACCCGACCCGGCTCTGGAGCGCGGGCTTCCAGCTCTCCTTCGCCGGCGCCGCCGGCCTCCTCGCCTGGACCCGCCCGCTCGAGAACCTCTTCGAACGCTGGAGCAGCGGCCGCTTCCGCCTCCCACGCTCGGCGGTCTCGGCATTTTCGGCCAGCCTGGCAGCCACGGCGGCGACCACCCCCATCGTGGTATGGCACTTCGAGCAGGTCGCCCTGCTCGGCGTGCCCAACACATTGGCCTTGACGCCCCTGGTCGCGATAGGCGTTCCGGGTATCCTCTTCTCGCTTGCCCTCGACATCTTGTCGCCGGAAGCCGCTCAGGTCTTCGCCGGCGGGGTCGAACTCATGCTCCTCGCCCTCCAGCGAGCGGTCGAGGCGACCAGCTCCCTCTCCTGGGCAAGCGCGTGGACACCGGCGGCCACCGTCTCGGCCAGCGCGACCGGCGTCGCCGCCGGGGCGCTGCTGGCTCGCCTGATTCGGGCACGATCTCGAACCCGGCGCATCCTCCTCGCCTTCTGGACGCTGGTCGGCCTCCTCGTCTGGCCGCTGACACTCGCCTGGAGCGGAAGGGGGACGCTCAGCATGCACTTCCTCGATGTCGGCCAGGGCGACGCCGTGGCCGTCCGCACCCCAGGGAAACGCTGGCTGCTCTTCGACACCGGACCGCCCAAGCGCGACGAAAACCGTCCGCACGCGGTGATCCGACAGCTTCGCGAACTCGGTGCGCGTCGTCTGGACGCGCTCATCCTGACCCACCCCGATCTCGATCACATCGGGGGCGCGGCCGAGCTGCTTCGCGACGTCGACGTGGTCGAAGTGCTGGACCCCGCCCTTCCCGCTGCGCGTCCTGCCTACATCGAGCTTCTGGAGATCGCCGAAGCCCGGGGGATACCTTGGCGACAAGCCCTCAAAGGCGAGAGCTGGAGCATGGACGGAGTGGATTTCCACGTCCTCTGGCCCGACCCCGACTCCGAATTCGTGGACGCCAACACCTCCTCCGTCGTCGTGCTCGCGAGCTTCGGCGAACTCGATCTTCTCCTCACCGGAGACGCGCCCGACGAGGTCGAGCTCGACATCCTGCCCGACATACTCGCGCGAACTCGCACCCTCGAGATCCTCAAGGTCGGCCACCACGGCAGCCGGACCTCGACGGCCCCCGACCTCGCGCGCCGGCTACCGCCCCAAGTCGCCGTCGTCTCGCTCGGACGCTACAATCGCTTCGGGCACCCCGACCCCGGCGTCGTGAGGCGTCTGGAGGCGGAAGGAGCTCGGATCTACCGAACCGATCGCGACGGAAGCGTGACGGTGATCGGCAGGGACGACGGCAGCTTCCGGGTGAGGATCGGGCGTTGAGCCCGCGCAGCCGTCGCCGCCGACATGCCCTCGTCGCCCGAGCGGGCGCTTCCCTCACTTCGACGCCATGAACAATTCTTCCCCAAAGGGGTGCGAAGGACGTCCCCCACCGCAGCCCACTTGGAATTCCTGACCCAGGTACTCGCCATCGCCGCCAAGGACCTCTCCATCGAGCGGCGGAGCCGGGAGCGCGTCCTCGCCGCGGCAGCCTTCTCGGCGCTCGTCGTCCTCCTTTTCGCCCTGGCCTTCGACAGGACCGGGGCCGGAAGCAGGGAGCTGGCCGCGCCGGTAATCTGGATGACGCTCGTCTTCGGCGGCCTCCTCGCGGTGGCCCGCACCTTCCATCTGGAGCGCGAGGACGACGCCCTGACCGGACTCCTCCAGAGTCCGGCTCCCCGGGACGCCATCTACCTCGGCAAGACGCTCGCCAACGCCGTAGTGGTCTTCCCGCTCACGACGCTCGTGCTGGTGGCGTTCGCACTGCTCTTCGGCACGGGATTCCCAACGCCTCCCGCCTTCGGACTGACGCTCGTCGCGCTCTCGCTCGGCGCTCTGGCATTCGTCGCGCACGGCACCCTGCTCGCGGTGATTTCGACGGGGGCGAGATCGGGGGACGCGCTCCTTCTCGTTCTAGTGCTCCCGCTCGCCGTGCCGGTTGTAATTTTCGGGGTGGACGCGGTGTCCGCGTCCCTGGCCGGCCGACTCGCGGAGGCGGTGCCGGCGATCCGCTGGCTCGGGGGGTTCGCTCTGGTGTCGCTTTTTTCGGGGGCCGTGCTCTTCCGTTACCTGGTTGAGGAGTAACGACATGCGCAGGATCAGGAAGTGAAAGGGCTGACCCGGTCCGCCGGGGCACTGACCCTTTTGGGGATGGCCGGGCTCGGGCTCACCTACGCGCTCGCCTTCTTCTGGGTCTCCACGGATCTGGACCAGGGCGTGGTCCAGCGCATCTTCTATATTCATGTGCCTGCGGCATGGACCGCGTTTCTGGCCTTCGGCCTCGCGGCCGTCCTGAGCGGAGTCTACCTCTGGCTTCGAGACCCGCGCATCGACCGCGCCGCCTTCACGGCCGTCGAGGGAGGGATGATATTCGCGACCGTCATGCTCGTCAGCGGCCCGCTATGGGCGAAGATCGCCTGGGGCACCTACTGGACCTGGGAACCTCGGCTGACCTTCACCCTCATCCTCTGGTTCATCTTCCTCGGCTACCTCCTCGTGCGACGCTCGACGGCGAATCCTGAAAAAGGCATGCGCTACGCCGCGGTCATCGCCATCATCGGTGCGCTGGACATTCCGTTCATCCATGTGAGCGTGCAGGTGTTCCGCTCGCTCCACCCGCAGGCGGTGGTGATGCAGAGCGACGGACGCCCGGACCTGCCCTCCGACATGCTGACGCTGCTGGGCGTGTCGCTGCTCGCCTTCACCTTTCTCTTCCTCGGACTCTGGATCGCCAACTACGTCGCCGTCACGCGAGCGAGCGCGACGACGAATTCGACGCCGGACTGAGCGCCCGCGACTGCCCCGAACCCTCGCCACCATGAACGAATACTGGCACGTCTTCCTAGCCTTCAGCCTTCCCCTCCTCGGACTGGCTCTGTGGATGGGCATCCTTTCGCGTCGACTCTCCCGGACCGACCGGGACTGACGCTTTTCCGGCATGTTTCAAAGGCTCTGGGAACCGCCCTTGTTTCCCACGGCCCCGTATGCTAGTTTGCCATCGGTAAAGCTTGACGTTAGAATCAGGCATTGAAGCGCGGACGCCGCTTCCCGGGATTCCGGCCTCGGCCGCCGGCCAAACTTCATCAACCGAGAAATCGCAGCACATGATCATCCAAACATCTCGCAGCGTACTGGTCGCCGCAGCGGCGGTCGCGATGTTCGTCGCCGTCTCCACGGACTGCCCCCTGAACGCTCAGACCACGACCCAGCCGAGCACCCTGCGGTACGGATCCGGGCTGCTGGACGTCCCGGTATCGAGCGTCCTCCCGCACCTCACCATCACGGGGACGTGGTCCGGTTTCTTCACCAGCCACGACCGAAGCGCGATCATCGATCCGGCCGCACAGGTGGTCGGATGGGAGGAGCCCGTCGAATCCCGGTACTACAGCGACGGCTCGATCACCCTCGGTCTCTACGACAGAGCCGAGATCGGCGCGACCGTCCACTCGTTGGCCGATGAGAGCGACGGAGGAGATGTCTGGGGTCTTTTCGGACGCGTGAGCCTGATCCAGCCGGAGAACCAGGGCGTCGGGCTCGCCGTCGGAGGGCGCTTCGTTCGGGCTCCGGACTTCGGCGACGACAACAACTATCAGCCCACCCGCCTGGGCATCTCGGACAGGCGACTGCGGGATTCGTACCTCGGCTACACCGACGAGGTTCAGAACGAGGCGTCGCTGTACGCGGTCACGACGGCCTATTTCCGCGGCCCGGCCATCCGGGGGCTGCCCGAGCACGACTTCACCCTCACCGCCGGATACGGCACCGGCATGTTCCAGGGCGGCGACTTCCTGGAGTTCTATCGCTTCGCCGATTCCGACGGGTGGTTCGTAGGGTCAGCCCTTCACGTCGAAGTGGCCGACGGCAAGCTGCTCGCGCTGATGTCGGAATACAACGGTTTCGATATCAATTTCGGTGCCCAGATGGATCTGGGCGGCCTGCGGGTAGGGGCCCACATGCTCGGTGCCAACTACGTCGAACGTCCGGCCCGAGGCTACTTCTCCGTCTACCGCTCCCCCAAGTGGGGGATGATGGGGTCGATCGCCTTCACGCCCTTCGACGACGCCAGGGTCACGGCCAAGCCCAAGTTGATGATGCGTCCCGTGCCCGACACGTTCATGATTCCCGCACCGCCGCCCGACACGGTAGTGGTGACGAGGGAGGTCGCGCCACCGATGCCCGACGGAACTCCGGTCTCGGTCTGTCTGGCGTCGGGCCGGAGCGTCCGGATTCACGTCTCGCCGCAGGGCGACACCCTGGTCGGCTCTATGCGGATCCCGATGTCCGACCTCGGTCCCGGCATCGTCTTCGAGGGCGACTACGCCGCCGGCGCCCAGTGGTTCGTGGACGACGAGGCGATCACCTTCGAGGATCGAGAGTACCAGCGCTCCGGCAACGAGGTCTCGCTCGACTGCGGCGACATCATGCGCGTGGGCGAGCACATGGGAGTGGCGGTCTTCGCCATGCGCGATCAGGAAAGGCCCTTCCAGATGCTCTACGTTCCGGTCCGACCGGGCGTGTGGCAGGGTTACGAGACCGACCTGCAGGGCACGAGGGGCAAGTAGACGAACCGCGCGACCCGACCCGAAGTGGAGGCCCGTCCGGCAGTCGAAGCCGGGCGGGCTTCTCCCGTTAGGGCGGAGGACGCGATGTCCCATCAGGACATTCAATTGTCCCGCGCTTCCTTGTATCGTCTCTCCACGCGGTCCGCAGGTCGTCGTGCGACGACGAGGTGGTTCGCCCGCTCAGGGCCGGGCTGTCCGGATATGGGTCGTTCGGTTTATATTCGGTAGCGTAACCGACACCAGGCCCGCACACCACCCACCGGGCCGCGGAGAAAGGAGAGAGAAGTGGCAGCGAGGAAAACCACAAACAGGCCGGTCCCTCAACGACAGGCGAAGGACCGGCAGCGGGCGCTCGACACCGCCCTCACACAGATAGAACGCGCCCACGGCAGGGGCGCCATTATGCGGATGGGAGAGGGGGCCGAAATGGTCTCCGTACAGACCATCGGCACCGGTTCGCTATCGCTCGACGCCGCCATCGGCATCGGCGGTCTTCCCAAGGGCCGGATCAGCGAGATCTACGGACCCGAGTCGTCGGGCAAGACCACCATCTGCCTGCACGTCGTCGCCAACGCACAAGAAGATGGAGGAGTCGCCGCGATTATCGATGCCGAGCACGCGCTCGACGTCGGCTACGCGAAGCGTCTGGGCGTGAATATCGACAACCTGCTGGTCGCTCAACCCGACACCGGCGAGCAGGCCCTCGAGATCGCGGAGGTGCTCATCCGCAGCGGGGCTGTCGACGTGGTCGTCATCGATTCGGTGGCGGCGCTCGTACCCAGGGCGGAGATCGAGGGCGAGATGGGCGATTCGCACGTGGGCCTCCAGGCCCGGCTGATGAGCCAGGCGCTCCGCAAGCTCACCGGCGCGGTCAGCCGTTCCAACACCGCCATCATCTTCACAAACCAGATCCGAGAGAAGGTGGGGGTGATGTTCGGGAGCCCGGAGACCACTTCCGGTGGACGGGCGCTCAAATTCTACGCTTCGGTGCGACTCGACATCCGGCGCATCGGCGCCATCAAGGACGGCCAGGACGTGGTCGGCAACCGTACTCGGGTGAAGGTTGTGAAGAACAAGTGCGCTCCGCCCTTCCGGCAGGCCGAATTCGACATCATCTACAACGAGGGCGTGAGCCATCTCGGCCTGCTGGTGGATCTGGGCGTCGAGCACGAAATCGTCCGGAAATCAGGCTCCTGGTATTCCTACGGCGAGCTTCGGCTAGGGCAGGGGAAGGAGAATACGAAGGGTTTCCTCGCGGAGAACGCCGACGTGCTCGAAGAGATCGAGGCCCGAGTGAGGGCCGCCCTGGGTCTCTCCCCGCCGCAGGCGCCGGAAACCGAGCGCGGGGACGCCTAGTTGTCGTCCATGTGCAAGCTCTCTCAAGCGGCGCGTCCACGCGTCATCGTCGCCGGCACGGATTCGCCCGCAGGCAGATACCTGCCGTGAAGAGCGCCGCCGCAGCTGCCGTGCGCTCCGCCTTCCTGGAATACTTCGTCGAGCGCGGTCACACCGCGCGCCCGTCGTCGTCGCTCGTCCCCGCCGACGACCCGACCCTCATCTTCACGAACGCGGGCATGGTCCAGTTCAAGGGGATCTTCCTCGGTGAAGAGAAGGTCGCGTTCGATCGAGCCGTCACCTCTCAGCGCTGCGTTCGCGCCGGGGGTAAGCACAACGATCTGGAGGAGGTGGGACGGACGGCCCGGCATCACACCTTCTTCGAGATGCTCGGCAACTTTTCGTTCGGGGACTACTTCAAGCGGGAGGCGGTGGGCTACGCCTGGGAGCTGGTCACCGAGGTCTACGGTCTCGATCCGGACCGGCTCTATGCGACCGTGCACCACACCGACGACGAGGCGGCGGACTATTGGTCGAGCCAGGCCGGCATCCCTCCGGAGCGCGTGCATCGGCTGGGCGACAAGGACAATTTCTGGCAGATGGCCGACACCGGGCCCTGCGGCCCCTGCTCCGAGCTGCACTACGACCTGCGCGGCAGCAGCGCCCCTCCGCCCTCGAGCACGGAGGAGTTCGTCACGCTCAACGACGCCGGGACGATTCTCGAACTCTGGAATCTGGTCTTCATGCAGTACGACCGGAGCCGGACGGGCGAGCTCGCGCCTCTGCCGGCGCAGTCGGTCGATACCGGCGCCGGACTGGAACGATTCGCGGCGGTCCTCCAAGGTGCGGACTCGAATTTCCACACCGATCTCTTCGCTCCGCTGCTCGCCCGCATCAGCGATCTCGTGGGTCGCGGCTACCGGAAGACGGACCCGGAGAGCGCGAGCTTTCGGGTAATCGCTGACCATGCTCGCGCCGTGGCGTTCCTGCTTGCCGACGGCGTCGTCTTCCGGAACGAGGGCAGGGGTTACGTGCTCAGGCGCATCCTCAGGAGGGCGGTACGCCACGCCTGGCTCCTCGGTCGTCGCGAGGCCACGCTCGCACCGGTGGTGGGCAGGGTGGTGGACACCATGGCCGAAGCCTTTCCGGAGCTCGACGGACGCCGGGGCGAGCTGGTGCGAGCCACCGAGCTGGAGGAGGAACGCTTCCTCGCTACCATCGAAGGCGGGATCGGAAGGCTCTCCGACCTGATGGCCGGGTCGTCGGGCACGATTTCCGGCTCCGACGCCTTCAAGCTCTACGACACCTACGGTTTCCCCATCGACTTGACGCGCATCATGGCGGCCGAGGGTGGTTACGGCGTCGACGAGGCGGGCTTCCGGGTCGCGCTCGAAGCTCAGCGGGAGCGGTCGCGATTGAGCCGGGCGAGTGCGGCGGACGCCGTCCGCCACGACTGGTCGCCGGCTCTCGACCGCGTGGACTCCGAGGCTCAAAGCTTCGTTGGCTACGAGGTCACCGAAGCCGATACCGAGGTGGTCGCCGCGAGCCTCTCCGAGGACCGCGTCTCGCTGATTCTGGCTGCCAACCCCTTCTATCGCGAGGCGGGCGGCCAGGTATCGGATACCGGCGTCGTGGCCGCCGGCGAAGAATGGAAGCTGCGGGTGGACTCGGTCACCGACGCCAACGGGGTGAGCGCGGTCTCGGGTGCGTTCTCGGGTCCGGACCCCGCTACCGTCGACCTGGTGGGGGCCGGAGTGCGGGTCCGGGTGGATCCCGATCGTCGCCTCGACATCAAACGCAACCATACCGCCACCCACCTGCTTCACGCCGCGCTCCGCGAGACGTTGGGGGAGCATGTCGCCCAGAAGGGATCGCTCGTGGCTCCGGACCGGCTTCGCTTCGATTTCTCTCACCCGGCGCCGCTCGCCGCAGAGGAACTCGCGTTGATCGAGCATGCCGTCAACGAGCGCATCTGGGCCGGCAACCCCGTCGAGACCGAGCTCCGCCCCCTCCACGAAGCCAGAGCCTCCGGCGCCATGGCGCTTTTCGGCGAAAAGTACGGCGAAGTGGTGCGCGTTGTCGAGATTCGGGGGGTGAGCATCGAGCTCTGCGGCGGCACCCATGTGGCCAATACCGGAGAGATCGGCCTCTTCCGCATCGTATCCGAGTCGGGCGTGGGCGCCGGACTGCGTCGGATCGAGGCGTTGACCGGACGAGGCGCCTTCGCCTTTCTGAGCGAACGGGAGGCGGCGTTGCTCTCGGTCTCGGAGGCTCTGCGCACATCTCCCGCGAATCTGACCGGGCGCGTCGAGAGTCTTATTCGTGAGCGGAAGGAACTTGGAGAGCTGCTGGCGGAGCTGCGCGCGAGCGGCGGAGGCGCGCGAGAGGCGGTGAGGAAGGAGCTGGTCACCGGGAACGGCAAGGCGTTCGTCTACGCCGGGGTCGAGCTGCCTTGCCACACGCCGGCCGACGCCCGCTCATGGGGAGACCGCTTCCTAGGCATGATCGGGTCCGGCATCGCGGTTCTAGCCGCCGAGCTTCCCGGGGGCAGGCGTTCGCTCTTCACGTTCGTTTCGGGAGATTTGGTGGGAGAAGGGCTTCACGCTGGAGAAGTGGTCCGCGAGGTCGCCGCCCTGACCGGTGGACGAGGAGGTGGCAGACCGCACATGGCGCAAGGCGGAGTCGGCGATCCCGATCAGGTTGGGGATGCCCTGAGAGCGGGCGAGAAGATCGTGCTCGCCAAGCTCGAGGCCGGGGCGGGCGAATGAGAACGACCGAGGCCCGAGCGTGGCTGAACCGGTACGCGGAACCGACGCCCGTCGATCTCGAAACCTGGCTCGACCGGGTGGAGGCCGCAGGCAAGCGGGACGATGCCGATTCCGGCCTGACCGCGTCCGACGGTGCGGGCACGCCTGAACGCGCCGGCGACGAAACGTGCGCGACCACCGCCCTAACCGTATGCGCGAGCTCCGCTCTGGCTTCGGCGATGTCCACGCCCGGACGGCACCGACCGGTCGCCTTCGATCTTCTGGCGGGCGGCGCCTTTGTGGGGTACGCCTGCGAATCGGCGCTACGTCGAGACAGCGAGCCGGTGCCGAAGCTCTGGGACATCGTCAGGTGGATGGCCGCGACCCGAGCCGAGGAGGAGGAGTGATCGACCTGACCGGCAAGAAAGCCCTGGTCACCGGGGGATCCCGCGGCCTTGGCAGAGAGATCGCCCTCATGCTCGCCGAGGCCGGGGCTTCGGTCGGAATCACCTACCGGAAGCGAACGGTCGACGCCGAGGCCACGCTGGGCGACCTCGGCGCTTGCGGCCCGGCCCCTTGGGCCTTCAAGGGTGATCTGGCGGAACGGGGCGAGACCGAACGGGTCGTGCGCGAGTTCGCCGATGCCTGCGGCGGTCTCGACATTCTCGTCGCCAATCACGGCGTCTGGCCGCCGGCGTCGGTGCCGGTCGGCGAGATGGCCGACGAGCAGTGGGAGCGCACGCTCGCGGTCAATCTGAGCTCGGTTTTCAGGCTCTGCCGGTCGGCGGTGCGAATTCTGGAAGACGACGGTCGCATCGTCCTGATCGGCAGCACCGCAGGTCAGCGCGGAGAGGCGTTCCATGCCGACTACGCGGCGAGCAAGGGCGCCATGTCGGCGTTCGTCAAGTCGCTCTGCGTCGAGCTCGGTCCCAGGGGCATTACGGTCAATTGCGCCGCGCCAGGCTGGATCGACACCGAGATGGCGGCTCCGGCGATGCGCGACGGAGGTCGCGAATCCATCGCCGCTCAGATTCCTATCGGTCGCGTCGCCGGCGCCCGCGACGTGGCGGGGCCGGTGCTCTTCCTCTGTTCCGAACTCGCCGGACACGTGACCGGCGAAGTCATGAACATCAACGGCGGATCGGTTCTAGCTGGATGACGCCGGACCTGCGACCGCCGAGGCCACCGGAGGAGCTCAAGGAGATCGCGCGGACCTTGGAACGAGCCGGACACGAGACCTGGGTGGTGGGGGGCGTCCTGAGGGATTGGATCATCGGGTTGAAGGGGGGCGACTGGGATCTGGCCACGGGGGCGCGGCCCGGGATGGTGCGTTCGCTCTTCCGGCGCACCGTGCCGGTGGGTTTGGATCACGGCACGGTAGGCGTGTTCTGGGGCGGAGGCAGGACCCTCTACCAGGTCACGACCTTCCGGAAGGACGTGGAGACCGACGGTCGCCGGGCGGTAGTCCGCTTCGCGGAGCGGGTCGAGGACGATCTCGCTCGACGCGACTTCACCATCAACGCGCTGGCCTGGCACCCCCTCAGAGACGAGTGGCTCGACCTTCACGGAGGCAGGCGAGACCTGGAGGCGGGGGTCTTGCGCGCTGTAGGCGTCGCGGAGGCCCGGTTCGGAGAGGATTTCCTGCGCATTCTCCGAGGTCTGCGTTTCGCCGGGCGGCTCGACCTCGGCATCGAGCCCCGGACCTGGAAGGCGATGTGCGCGACGGTGGAAAACCTCGTCCGCCTTTCTGCGGAACGGGTGCGCGAGGAGCTCGTCAAGGTTCTCTCGGATACCCGACCGGGCGTGGCGCTGAGACTCTACGCCGACAGCGGCGCACTTGGAGCGCTCTACCCGGAGATCGCGGCTTTCCCGGCACCGGTCTGGGAGGCGACTCTCGAAGCGGTCGACTATCTGCCCCCGACGAAGCCCTACCTGAGACTCGCAGCGCTCCTCCGCTCCTGCGGTCTCGTCGCGGTCGAAGGACTGGCGGAGCGGCTCAAGCTGTCGCGGGTCGAGGGCCGCATGCTCGTGTCCGTGGTGAAGGCGCTGCCGGTGCCCGCTCTCGCCGCATCCGACGCCGAGCTCCGGCGCTGGCTTTCCGAACACGGACGCGATGCGCTCGGGCCGGCGATCCAGCTCGAAATTGCGCACGCGGCGACCCGGGGCAAGGAGCTGCCGCGAACTCCCGACGGCGAGTCGGGCCCGGAGGCGGCGGATAACGACGGGCCGGATGTCCGGGCGCTGATCGGAGCGCTCAGGAGGATGCGGATCCTGCTGGACCGCGGCGATCCGCTTGGAGTTTCCGATCTCGCGATCACGGGCGACGATCTTTTACGCATGGGGATCGAACCCGGACCGCTTCTGGGCCGAACCCTCCGCCGGCTTCTGGAGGAAGTCATCGAAGATCCCGACATGAATCGGACCACGGTGCTGGAGACCCGAGCCCGCACCTGGGCAGCCCGTGGATAAGGGTGCTCGCGGCGACGGCGCGAAGCTGGTCCACGTGGACGGCCGGCAAGTCCCGAACTCGCGGGAGAGGGCCGTGCTCGTCGAAGTTCCCGACCGGAAGCTCTCTCCTCTCCTCGCCGACCGTCAGCTCGCCGAACTTCGCGGTCTGGCGTCGGCGGCCGGCGTCGAGGTGGCGGGCAGCCTCACTCAGCGCATCGTCAAACAGAACCCGAGATACCTCGTCGGTTCGGGCAAGGCCCTCGAGCTCGCGGCTCTGGTACGAGAGAAGCAGGCCGACCTCGTGATCTTCGATGAAGAGCTCACTCCCGCCCAGGCCAAGGAGCTCCACGATCTGACCGGGGTCCGGGTTCTCGACCGCTCCGAGCTCATCCTCGACATCTTCGCGACCCGAGCTCGATCCCGGGAGGCGCGCCTGCAGGTCGAGCTCGCGCAGTTGCAGTACATGCTTCCCCGCCTGCGCCGCATGTGGCAGCATCTCTCCCGCATCCGGGGCGGCATCGGTCTACGGGGTCCGGGCGAGACCCAGTTGGAGACCGACCGCAGGGCCATCGCCAAGCGGATCGCCGATCTCCGGGCCCGACTCGAAGAGGTGGATCGCTCGCGAGCCGTCCAGCGCAGCGGTCGCAAGGGGTGGTTCCGGGTCGCTCTGGTCGGCTACACCAACGTCGGCAAGTCCACACTTCTGAACACGATCGCCGGGGCCGACGTGAAGGTCGCCGATCAGCTCTTCGCGACGCTCGATCCCGCCACGCGCACGGCCGATCTCGGCGAAGGAAGGAGCGCGCTCGTGACCGATACGGTGGGCTTCGTCCGCAAGCTGCCCCACCACCTGGTGGCGTCCTTCCGCTCGACCCTGGCGGAGGCGCGGCAGGCCGACGCTGTCCTCCACGTCATCGACGCCTCCTGCTCCGAGTGGGAGGAGCGCTACCGGGTCGTGGACGAGGTGCTCGAGGCCATGGGCGTGGCTCGCGGCGGCGGACGCCGGCTGCTCGTCTTCAACAAGGTCGACCGGATCACGCACTCCGAAGAGTCCGTCCTGCGCGACCGGGCCCTCGAGTTGGAGCTGGCGCCTGCGGTATTCGTCTCGTCCCTCACCGGCGAGGCCGTGAATGGCTTGCGCACGGAACTCCTGGCCAGATCCCGCACCGGGCACGAGATCGTCGATCTCCGGGTGCCGGCCTCGGAGGGAGGAGAGGTGGCCGCGCTCTATCGAGAAGGCGAGGTGCTGAGCCGGCGGGACGAAGCCGGCTGGGTGAAGATGCGCGTGCGGCTTCCTCCTCGCGGCCTGGGTCGGGTGAGGTCTCGAGGGCTGGCGGTGGAGTGAGCCCGCGCAAGGGGAACCTGCGGGAGAGACGGAGTTACGTGGACCCGGAGACCGCTGCGAAGCCCGGCCGTCGCCTGCCGCTACCCAATTCGACTTCGGGGGTATCTCTGCGAGACCGCCGGTGTAGTCGGGAGTCGCGCGTCACATCGGAGCCCAAGGAGAAGCAGTGAGGTTATTCGTCAACGTCGATCACGTGGCGACCGTCAGAGAAGCCCGGCGCACCGACGAGCCCGACCCCGTCAGGGCGGCGGTCCTGGCCGAGATCGGAGGCGCGGACGGCATCACGGTGCATCTGCGGGAGGATCGCCGTCACATACAGGACTACGATGTCGAGGTCCTCATGCGCACGGCGGTGAAGCCCGTCAACCTCGAGCTCGCCGTCGAGCCCGGCATGGTCGAGCTCGCCCACTCCTGGCGGCCCGCCAAGGCCACCCTGGTTCCCGAAAAGAGGGAGGAGATCACCACCGAAGGCGGTCTCGACCTGGGCTCCCCCGACCGAATCCGGGCCGTCGAGCGCGCAACCGCTCGCCTGCAAGGGGCGGGCATCCAGGTTTCGCTCTTCATCGATCCCGCCGAGGCCGCCATCCAAGCAAGCGGCGAGGTCGGCGCCCGCGCGGTAGAACTCCATACCGGCGAGTACGCGAACGCCTCCGGAGCCGCGCGGACCGCCGAGCTCGAACGCCTTCGCCGAGCTGCGCGGGCGGCACGCGAGTTCGGATTGATCGTCCACGCCGGCCACGGCCTCACCTACGTGAACGTCGCCCCGGTGGCAGCAATCCGCGAGATCGAGGAGCTCAACATCGGCCACTCGATCGTTTCACGGTCGGTGATGCACGGAATGAAGTCAGCGGTCGAGGACATGAAGTCGATTCTGACTCGGTCGGACTAGGGCGCCCGGACTGCCGTGGAGGCCGACGCACAGACTCGACTGTCGACCGGACGGTCCGTTGCCGGTATCGTCGGGGCGTGTCTCGCTCTGGCCGTCGGCGGGTTCTTCATGTGGTGGGCTCTTCGCCAGGTCGATCCCGCCGAGGTGTGGAACGCGATCCGGGGAGCGCACGGCGGACTCCTCGTCGCAGCCGTCGCGGTGGCCACCTCCGGCTTCTTCCTGCGCGCGCTGCGCTGGCGGGTCCTGCTGGAGCCGGTCTCCACGGGCGTCGGGCTCGGTCCGCTCTTCGCTGCGGTCGCGGTCGGTTTCATGGTCAACAACATCTTCCTGTGGAGGCTGGGCGAGATCGCGCGCGCGTTCGTCCTAGCCAAACGGAGCTCGGTCAGCTTCGCCTCCAGCCTAGGGAGCCTGCTCGCCGAGAGAGTCCTCGACATGCTGACGCTCTTCGTCTTCCTCCTCGTTCCTCTCGCTCTAGCTTCCTTCCCCACCGACGGGGTGCTCGCCACCGGCACGGGGGGCAGGCTCTTCCGGGGCGGACTCGCGGCGCTGGGTCTGGCCGGGCTGGCGACGGCGCTTCTGGTCCTCTTCCCCCGGCTTGTGCGCGGCGTCGTCGAGGTGGGGGTCGGGTTTTTGGGCGGCGGACCGCTGCGGGATAGGGTGACGGGAGCGATCCTGGGTGCGCTCGGCGACTTCCTGGGGGCGATGAGCGGCCTCCGAAGTCCGGGCGTCCTCGCCCGTGCGACCGGATGGAGCTTCGCGATCTGGGGTTGGAGCGCCTACGCCTTCTATCTGGGGATGAAGAGCTTCGGGATCGACACCGGCTGGGTATCCGCGCTCTTCACTCAAGCGACGGTGGGATGGTTCGCGGCCATCCCCGGTCCTCCCGGCTTCGTGGGCAACTTCCACGCGGCGGTCAAGTTCGCGCTAGCCGACACTTGGGGCGCCGACCCCGTAGGAGTGCTCGGGCTCGCCTTCGGCTTGCACTTGGGCGGATGGATCCCGATTACGGTGATCGGTCTGGCGTACGCGGCTCGATTCGGACTCGTGCGCCGCGGAGGGCTGCAAGGCCTGCGTTCGAGTCGGACCGAAGAGGCTCGGGCCGAGACGGGATGCGCGGAGGATTCGCCCGCAGGCGAGCTCTCCGGAGGAGGGTGATATGCATACGCGCACCGTCTCCGTGCTTGCTCCGGCCAAGATCAACCTCACCCTGTACGTGCTCGATGGAAGAGAAGAC